>NZ_JAFLNG010000678.1 GCF_017427025.1 Streptomyces sp. FH025 | reverse complement strand
ACTCAGGGGTGACCGGCTCGGTCCGGCGGGCGGCGGTGCCCTTGTCCTTGAAGCCGCTGGAGGTGGAGATGCAGACCACCGGGCCGCCGTCGGTGAGGTCCGGCGGGTCGAGGCTGCGCAGCCCGGCCAGTCCGGCCGCCGAGGACAGTTCCGTCCAGAGGCCGGCGCGGGCCAGTTCGGCCTGGGCGTCGGCGAGTTGGCGGTCGTCCACGGTCAGTGCGCGGCCGCCGCTGTCGCGCACCGCGACCACGCCCCGGTAGCCGCTCACCGGGGAGTTGATCGAGTAGGCGTCGCTCGGGGCCACCGGCACGTGCGCCGCCGGGAGGCCTTCGGCGAGCGCCCGGTGCAGCGGGCCGGAGGCGGCGGGCTCGCAGGCGAAGACGCGCGGCACCCGGTCGGCCAGGCCGAGGCGGCGCAGCTCGGCGAAGCCCTTCCAGACGCCGAACAGCAGCTCGCCGTACCCGGTGGGCACGAAGACCGCACTGGGCACGCCGATGTCCTGGAAGATCTCGTACGCGACGGTCTTGTAGCCCTCCGGGCCGTACGCGTGTCCGGTGTGGGTGGTGGTCAGGTTGCTGACCGGGTGCAGGCCGAGCCGGTCGACCACCTGGCGCAGCAGCGGCCAGCGCGCCTCCCACGGGACGGGCAGGACCACCGCGCCGTAGGCGTTGAGGAAGGAGTCGACGGCGGGCGGCAGGTCGGGGCCGGTGAGGACGACGCAGGGCAGTCCGGCGCGGGCGGCGTAGGCGGCCGCCGAGGCGCCGTGGTTGCCGGAGGAGGCGACCGCGATGCCGGGCGCGCCGACGCCCACGGCGGCGCTGGTGGTGCAGCGGTTCAGCCGGTCCTTGTGGGACCACGTGGGGTTGCGGGACTCGTCCTTGACGTACACGCCGGGTTCGAGCTCCACCAGCGGGGTGGCGCCCTCGCCGAGGCCGGGCGCGGTCAGCGGCGGGAGCAGCGGGGCCCAGCGTTCCAGTCCGTGGCGCTTTTCTGAGGGGGAGAAGAGGGTGGCCGGGTCGAGCTTGTCGTAGGCGTAGTCGACCTCGACGGGGTAGGCGACGTCGGCCGTGCCGGTGCGGGGGCAGCCCGCGGTGAGCGGGGGCCAGAGGGGGTAGTCGAGGTCGGGGTCACCGAGCGAGCGCTGGCCGGTCGCGAGGGAGTCTGCGGGTTTCATGTAAGTAGCGTAAGGGTGTTTCAGGTGCTACAGGGGTGGATTTGTGATTCCTTGATTTGTGATTCCTCGGGGGAACCGCCGGCGCCCCCGGGGGTGGGGGCGCCGGCGGTACTGCCTCACCGGTGGTTGGGGAACTGCACCACCTGCTGGTACGTCGGGCGGTTCTGCCAGGTGGTCTTGGAGTCCGTCACTCCGCCCAGCGGGCGCTGGATGATGGTGTCGGCGCACCACTGGTCGCCGGCCGGGCAGTCGGCGTCGCCCGGGTAGACCTGGGCGGGTGTCTGGGCGGCGGCCTGCTTCAGGGTGTTCAGCAGGACGGTTCGGCAGGCCGTGAGGTCGCCCCCGCCGCAGAACGGGCGGGCCAGCGGGCCGGCCACCCGGTCGCCGAGGACGGAGCGCAGGTCCTTGTCCAGGTAGCTCCACCAGCCGTACTGGAAGGCCGAACCCTTGTGCGGGATGGCCTCGTTGGCGCTCACCGGGCCGCCGCCGGTGGCGCCGGTCTGGCCGCCGGAGGGCGACTCGTTGATCTGCAGGGCGCCGGTCAGCGCGGTGAACAGCTGGTCGCCGAGCCCCGGCCGCATCACGCCGTCGGCGACCAGCGGCCACCAGGCGTCCATCACCCGGATCGCGGCGGCGTCCGCGTAGGTGTGGCTGCCGGGCGAGGTCTCCTTCCGCTGGGCGCCGTCGGCGAGCCAGGCCTCCAGCTGTTGCAGCGCGGTGAGGGCGCTCTGGTCGGTGACCGGTGCGCTGCGCAGCACCCGGATCAGGTCGGGCAGGACGTCCTCGGCCCGCAGGTCGGCGAGGGCTGCGCTCTCCATGGCCTGGGTGAGCGAGACCCGGCTCGCCTTGCCGCCGTTGGCGAGCAGCGCCTTGACGCGGTCGTCGAGCAGGTTGGCGCGGTGCACCGAGCCGTTGCCGAAGCCGGCCGTGGCGTAGCCGTTCGCCTGCTTGTTGTTCCAGGAGACGTAGTAGTCCTGGTCGACGGACTGCGGGTGCTCGGCCGGCGGGGTGTACCGGGCGGTGTTGGTGGCCGGGTCGAAGTCGGCCCACTCGTAGGCGGGTTGGGCGAGCACGGGCAGGCCGGGGTCGACGCCCGGGGCGCGCACCGGGTTGCTGCCGGAGTTGTAGTACGCGATGTCGCGGGAGTCGGCGTAGAACCAGTTGAAGGTGTAGTTGATGTCCTGCGCCGCCTGCTGGAAGCTCGCCGCGTCGTGCACCGCGCTGGGGTCGTTCAGCTCCTGGAAGCCGATGATGGAGTCGGCCTCGTGCCGGTAGGTGGAACGCAGCGAGGTGAAGGCGACGGGGGCGCCGCCGACCGTGCCGCGGGCGGTCACCAGGCCGTACTTGGAGCGGTACATCGTCAGGGTGTACGAGCCGGCCGGGGTGGAGTCGGCGGTGGTCGGGCTCCAGGCGTCCTGGCGGTCCAGCCGCTCGAAGGGCAGGCACTGGCCGTGCCAGAGGTAGGAGTTGGCGGCGGTGGTGACCGGCGAGCCGTCGGTGGTGCAGAGCGGGACGGCGTAGGTGTCGGTGATGTCCTGCCCGGCCGAGGTGGCGCTCCAGGCGTAGTCCTGGCCGCGGCCGAGCTGCACGTAGAAGCTGAGGCCCGCGAAGGCCGCGCCGCGTGCGCTGATCCCGGGGCCCTGGATCTCCTCCAGCATCAGCAACTGCGGTGCGAAGTAGCCGGTTTGGGGGCCGAACACGGCGACCGGGTGGCCGTCGTCGGTGTGCGCGCCGGAGACCAGCAGGGCGTTGGACATGCCGTGCCGGGCGGTGAGCAGGTTGCCGGGCAGGACACCGTTCGCCGTGGTGGCGGCGGAGTTGGCGGAGCCGGTGGCGTCGTAGACCAGCCGCTCGGGCACCACCGAGCCGGGGTCGGGCAGCGCCTGGCCCTGCGGGGCGTCGGGCACGGTGGCGTACGGGAAGCTCTGCCCGTCGTGCAGGGTCTGGACGGCCTCCGGGTCGTCGGCCTCGCGCAGCGACTTCCAGACCGCGTCGCCGGCGTCCTTGCCGTACTTGGCCTCGGCGGCCGACTTGACCTGGGCGGAGGCGAGTTCACCACCGCCGCCGGAGCCGAACAGCGCGCCGACCACGGAGGCGAGGGCGACTAGGTCGGTCAGTTTGAAGGGCTCGATCGAACCGGCGTTGGTGATCGGGTCGATGTGCCCGGTCAGGTCGTACTCGCCGGGGAAGGTGCGGCCGTTGTAGGCCTCCTTGGCATACTGGTTGATGCCGTCAAGGTAGGCGGTGGCGTCGGCGAGCGCCTGGGCGGCCCGGCCGCCGCGGGCGGCGAGGGTGTCGATCTGCTGCTGGAGCTCGGCCTCGGTGTACGGCGCGGCCTGCCAGAAGCTCTGCTCCAGTTGGCGGTTGGCGGCGGCGCCGCCCGCGAAGCCGGACAGCTGGCCCCGGCCGACGTGCCGGAACAGGTCCATCACCCAGAGGCGGTCCTGGGCGGCGGCGTAGCCCGCGCCGAACTCGGTGCCGTAGCGGGTGGTGCCGGTGATGTGCGGGACGCCGGTGGCCTTGTCGCGCACGATGGTCACGTCTGGGCGCGGGGCGGTAGTGCTGGCGACCTGGTCGGCGGGGACGCCGAAGGAGGCGTCGTTGAAGAAGCTGCGCAGCCCGGCCTCGGTGAGCCCCGGGTAGCCCGAGGCGAGGGCGGCGTACGGGCCGAGCTGGTCGTCGGTGTGGGCGGGGCGGGTGCCGAACGCCCGGTTGAGGAGGATCTCGGCGAGGGTGGCGTTGCCGTTCTCGCCGGGCGGCAGGATGTCGTTGCAGCGGCCGGCGCAGTAGTCGGCCGCCGTCGCCGTGGGGGCGGCGGTGGCCGGTGCGGTGGTCAGGGCGGTGGTGACGAGCAGGGCCGACGCGAGGGCGGCGGCCGGGAACCGGAATCGGAGGCGGTGGGGGCGTAGGCGCAAGGCGAGCTCCTCCGTCGAAGTCACGGGGAGTCGACGGTAGGGGCGCTACTGGACGGTTGGCTAGTGGCGTGCATGCCATTTCGCGCCCGGCGGGGCGGAGTTGGCGGTCGGGT
>NZ_JAFLNG010000677.1 GCF_017427025.1 Streptomyces sp. FH025 | reverse complement strand
CCTGCCGGGTGCGTTCTGCGGGCCGCTGCCGGGCCGGAGCATCCGGCGGCGGCCCATCGCGCTGGGGGCACCGGTTCGGCTCTGAGGCTCGTCCGGCGCCGAGACCACGGGCTCGGCGCCGGGGATCGTTGTTCAGGTGTTCTGCCGCACGGGGGGCCACCGCTGTTCTCTACCTCTGCGGCTCTTTACCTCTGCGGCTCTTTACCACTGCGGCTCTCTACCACTGCGGCTCTCTACCACTGCGGCTCTCTACCACTGCGGCTCTCTACCACTGCGGCGCGCTCCGGGCAGGCCCGGAGCGCGCCGCAAAAACGTTTCTTCCGGGCCTGCGCCCGCACCTCTCCTCCTCCCACCACCCCTACCCCTTGCCCTTCCCCACTTCGTGGTCGGGAGGAGGAGAGCGGGCATCACGCGGGCGGAGCCCGCGGTGTGCCAGGGGTCCGGCCGGGGCTGGTGTGGGGAGAGCCACTGGGGCGGTGGGCCCGCGAGCGGTGAGTGCCGTGGGTGGGCTGCGGGTGGACGGCTACGCCCAGGGTGGCAGGAGAGTCGCCGGTCACAGCGATGTCGCCCGCGCGGTCGGTGCGCACGACAGCGGCGCCGAGGGTGCGCAGACGGTCGACCGTCTTCATGGACGGATGCCCGTACGGGTTGTCCTCACCGCAGGAGATCAGGGCGAGCCGGGGCCGTAGGGCGCCGGTCAGGTCCCAGTCCTGGTGGGCCGAGCCGTGGTGCGCCACCTTCAGGACGTCGACCCGGCCCAGGCGGCCCAACAGGGCGGACTGTGCGGGCGGTTCGAGGTCTCCCAGCAGTGCCATCCTCATTCCTCCAGTCAGTGAGACCAACATGGCAACGCTCGCGTTGTTCGCGCCTGGCGCCTCGGCGGACGCCCCGGGGGCGGGCCACACCACCTCCCAGGTCAACTCCGCGCCGGCCGAGCGCCGTTCACCACGACCCGCCCGTAGCAGCGGCACACCCGCCCCCGCCGTCCAGGCGGCCACCCGGGCCGCCTCGCCCGGTGGGTCGTCCAGGGTCGTTCCCTCGACCGCGCCCACTCGGCGGCCCCGCAAGATCCCTGGCACGCCCTCGACGTGGTCGGCGTGGAAGTGCGTCAGCACCAGGAGGGGCACCGTCGTGATGCCGAGCTCGCGCAGGCACCGGTCGGCGGCGTTCGGATCCGGCCCGGCATCGATCACCACCGCGCTGTCCGGTGCACCGGCCGCGAGGGCCAACATGTCCCCCTGACCGACGTCGCACATCACCAGTCGCCACCCCGGCGGTGGCCAGCCGGTGGCGATCCGGGCGAGCTGCGGCGGGCGCAGCAGTACGGCCAGCAGCACCATCAGCAGCGCGCCCGTCACCGCCGCCCGGGCCCAGCGACGGCGGGCGGGTGCCCGCCCGCCGGGCTCCGGCCTCCGGGGCAGCAGGAGGGGTGCGGCCCAACAGGTGGCCAGGACGGCCAGCGCGACCGTGGCCGTCCCGAACCAGCCTCCCGGCCAGGACAGTTGGCCACCCGGCAGCTCCGCTCCGCGGCGTGCCACGAAGGCGAGCCAGCTGGCCGGCACCCCGGCGGGCTCCGCCAGCAGACGGGCCGGACCCGGGAGGATCGGCTGCAGGACCAGCACCCCGAAGCCGAGCAGCGTCGCCGGGGCCACCGCCAGCTCGGCCAGCAGGTTGCACGGGATCGCGACCAGGCTGATGTGCCCGGAGAGCACCACCGTCACCGGTGAGCACAGCGCCTGCGCGGCCGCCGTCGCCGCGAGCGCGCCCGCCAGGTGGTGCGGCCAGCGCCGGGCCCGCAGGGACTCGGCCCAGTGCGGTCCGAGGATCAGCAGCCCTGCCGTGGCGAGGACCGAGAGCAGGAAGCCGAAGGAGTGCGCCAGGAACGGGTCCAGCAGGACGAGGACCAGCACGGCTCCGGCGAGGGCGGGCACGGCCTGGCGGGGGCGGCCGGTGGCCAGGGCGAGCATGCCGATCAGCCCCGTCCCCGCGGCCCGCAGCACGCTGGGCTCGGGCCGGCAGACGGTGACGAAGGCCAGTGTCAGCGCCGTGCCGAGCAGGGCGCTGGTGCGCAGCGGCAGGCCCAGGAGCGCGGCCAGACCGCGCCGTTCCGGGGTGCCGGCCTGCCCGGGTGCGCCCAGTAGCACTCCGAGGACGATGGCCAGGTTGGCCCCGCTGACCGCCACCAGGTGCACCAGGTCGGTGGCCCGGAAGTCGTCCACCAGATCGTCGGGCAGCCGCGAGGTGTCGCCGACGACCAGCCCGGGGAGCAGCCCGCGGGCGTCCGACGGGAGCCCGTCGCTGGCCGTGCGCAGGCCCTCGCGCAGCCGCCCGGCAATCCGCTGGGGCAGGCTCGGCGGCTCGAGCTGCCGGGGCGGGCCGTGGACGGCCAGCAGTGCCGCGGACTCGGTGTCGTACCCCTCCCCCGCCGGCCGCACCTCGGCCTCCACGGCCAGCCGCTCGGACGGGAGCCGCCGTAGCCAGTGCTCGCTCTCCGCCCCGCGGACCATGACGGTCACGGGGGTGTGCGTCCTGGTGGCGCGCCCGTCCGGGAGGAGGGTGACCCGGTCGGCCACCGCCTTCACGGTGAGGAGGGTCTGCCCGCCGGTGGTACCGCCCCGGGAGGTGTGCACCTTCGGGTCCCCGGCGACGGTCAGTTCGACGTCCACCACCGGGGCGGGCGTGCCCGGGGACCGGGGCGGGGCGTTCTCGGCCGCTCGGACGAGCTCCGGCAGCGGCCCCCGGTGCAGGTCGGCGGTGTGCAGCGGGGTCGCGACAGCGGCCGCCGCTCCGGTGAGCAGCACGGCGGCGAGCGTCACCGCGGCCCCTCGTCGGCGCGGGACGCCACGCAGGAACGGCGGGCCGGGCCTAGACGGGAGCCCGGGCCGAGACGGGAACCCGGGCCGGACGAGCAGCAGGACGGCCGCGAGTGCGGCCACCCCCGCGAGCGGGAGGACGAGGACCTCGGATCCCGGCTCCAGGGGCAGGAGCACCGCCGTGACCACCCAGGCCGAGACGGCGGGCAGCAGCAGTCGGAAATCGGCGCTCGGGGAACCGGTGCGCGGGAGCGGTGCTGTGGCGGCGGACATGGCGGCACCCCCCTTCGAGGGCGGTAGGAGGAAAAAGGAAAGGGAAAGGGAAATCGGAAGGAGCGTCAGAGGGTCAGCAGTGGGCGCAGTTCCGCGAACGTGCGGGCGCCGATGCCGCTGACCTGCCGGAGCTGGTCGACCGAGCGGAACGAGCCGTGCGAAGTGCGGTAGGCGAGGATGCGCTGGGCGAGGGTGGGACCGACGCCGGGAAGGGTGTCGAGCTGTTCGGCGGTGGCGCGGTTGAGGCTGACGGGTGATCGGGGGCCGCCGGCCCCCGGAGGTCCGCCTGTGGCCCCGACGGCCGGGGCTGCAGGCGGGGCCTGCTCTCCAACCAGGATCTGTTCACCGTCCGTCAGGAGCCGGGCCAGGTTGAGGTTCCTGGTGTCCGTCTCCGGCAGCGGACCGCCCGCCGCCCGCAGGGCATCGGCCACCCGCGAGCCGCCGGGCAGGGTGTGCAGGCCGGGGACGCGGACCCGGCCACCGATGTCGACCACGACGACGGTCTCGGCGCCCGGGCCGGTGGAGCCCTCGGGCGGGCCGGCTCCGGACGTGCCCCCGGCTGCGAACGAGCCGCCCGACGCCGAGGCGACTGAGGACACCGACGATGCCGACGACGTCGAGGCGGCCGCCAGCGCGGGAACCGCCACCGCCTCCGGCCGGGCCAGCCAGAAGTGCTGCACGGCGTAGCCGACCGCGAACAGCAGCAGGATCGCCAGCCCGGCCACCGCCCGCCGGTCGAGCGTCAGCGCCGAGGCGAACCGCAGGCGCGATCCACCACCCGGCGGATCCGGGAGGTCGAGCGGATCCAGCGGCTCCACCGGCGCCGACACCGGCAGCGGCGACGAGGCACCTGTAGGAGGCCCGGTGGCGGTCCGTTCCCCCTCGTGCGCCGGGGGCGGGGGCTGAGGGTGCGACGGCGACGACGGGGGATCGTTCGCGGCCCCCGGAGGAGCACCGCCCACCGGCGCGCCACCCGTCGGCAAAAGCGCCGCCATCCGCAGCCGTGCCGTCTCGTTGATCGCTTGGCGCTTCGCCGCGCCCAGGCTCAAGGTCGTCATGGCGAGGACGCTAGGAGTCCTCGGGCGATCGCGCGGAAATTACCCGATCCCTGTGGATAACTC
>NZ_JAFLNG010000676.1 GCF_017427025.1 Streptomyces sp. FH025 | reverse complement strand
GGCGTCCGGCGCGCGGCGGACGTCCCAGCTGGTGAGCGGTGGCAGACGCAGCTCGCCCGCGCTGAGCAGCCGGACGGCCTCGGCCAGGATCTCCCCCAGCCGCTCCGGTCCCGCGTCGGCCAGGTCGAAGGCCAGCACGCCGGGCCGGATGTCGGCCTTGCCCATCTCCACGAACCGCCCGCCGGGCGCGAGCAGCCCCAGGGAGGCGTCCAGGAACTCACCGGACAGCGAGTTCAGCACCACGTCGAAGGGTCCGAACCGGTCGGCGAACTCCAGGGTCCGGGACGAGGCGATGTGGTCCTCGTCCAGCCCCAGGGCGCGCAGCGCGTCCCACTTGCCCGGGCCGGCGGTCGCGTGGACGTCCGCGCCCCAGAGCCGCGCGAGCTGGACCGCCGCCATGCCGACGCCGCCGGCCCCGGCGTGGATCAGCACCCGGTCACCGGCCTTCAGCCCGCCCAGGTCGCGCAGGCCGTACCACGCGGTCATGAACGCGATCGGCACGGTGGCGGCCTGGGCGAACGTCCACTCGTCGGGGATGCGCACCAGCACCCTGTGGTCGGCGACGGCCACCCGGCCGAACGCGCCGGGCAGCAGCCCGGCGACCCGGTCACCCGGCCGCAGCCCGGTGACCTCGGCGCCGACCTCGGTGACGACGCCCGCGCCCTCGCTGCCGAGCAGCGCCGGGTCCGGGTAGACGCCGAGGGCGATCAGCACGTCCCGGAAGTTCAGGCCGGCCGCCCGCACGGCGACGCGCACCTCCCGGGGCCCGGGCGGGGCCTGCTCGTACGGCAGGAAGGCGAGGTCGTCCAGGCTGCCCGTGCCCGCCTGCGTCAGCCGTCCCTCGAACTCCTCCGGTGCGGAGCGCACGAGCCGGGGCACGTAGACGGCCCCCCGGCGCACCGCCACCTGGTCCTCGTCGCCGACCGACAGGCCGTCGGGCAGCTCGTCGGCGTCCACGAGCACGAATCGGCCGGGGTGCTCGGACTGCGCGGACCGGACCAGGCCCCATACGGCCGAGGCTTCCGGGTCGCTCACCCCGTCACCGGGAACGACGGCGACCGCGCCCCGCGTGCGCACCACGAGCCGTTCGCCGGGCCCGGCCAGGAAGTCCTGGACGGCCGTCAGCGCCTCGGCGACCGAGCCGGGCGAGACGACGGCGTCGCCGAGCGCGCCTTCGCCGGGGGTCAGCGGAATCCAGTCGAGGGCGTACAGCGGGCCGCGCTCGGCCATCGGACGGGTGGTCAGCGCCTCGATGGTCGCCACGGGATCGCCGGACCGGTCCGCCAGGTGGACGGCGTACGTGCCGGGGCGCACCACCGTCAGCCGCACGCGCGCGGAGGTCACGCCGGTGCGGTGGACCGCGATCCCGCCCAGCGAGAACGGCAGCCGCACGTCGCCTTCCGTGCCGGACAGCACCGCCAGCGGCTGCAGGGCGGCGTCCAGCAGGGCCGGATGGACGGAGAACCGGGCCGCGTCCGGCACGGTGACCTCGGCGAACACCTCATCGCCGCGGCGCCACACCGCCTGCACGGCTTGGAAGGCCGGCCCGTACTCGTAGCCCGCCGCGGCGAGCGTGTCGTAGAGCCCGGTGACCGGTTCCGCGCCGGCCGGCGGCCATTGCGTCAGCTCCTGCCCGACCACGGCCCGCCCGACCACAGGCTGCCCGCTCACCGTGCCGGTGGCGTGCCGCACCCAACCGTCCGTACGGGACCGGACGTCGACCGTGCGGCGGCCGGTCTCGTCCGGCTCGCCCACGACGACCTGCACGTCCACCGCGCCGTCCGCGGGCAACACCAGCGGCGCCTCCAGGACCAGTTCCTCCACTGCCGCCCCGGTCGCGTGCACCACCAGTTCCACGAACGCCGTCGCGGGCAGCAGCACCGTCCCCAGGACGGAGTGGTCCGCGAGCCAGGGGTGGGTGGCCAGGGAGAGCCGACCCGTCAGGACCCGCTGCTCGCCCACCTCGACAGCGGCGCCGAGCAGTGGGTGGTCCACCGAGTCGAGCCCGGCCGCGGACACGTCTCCCGCGCCTCCGGCGAGCCAGAACCGCGTCCGCTGGAAGGGGTAGGTGGGCAGCGCCACCGGCTCCCCTTCAGGGAACGGCCACTGCACCGGCACACCCGCGACGAACAGCCGCGCCGCGGCGGCCAGGAACTCGGCCGGGGTGCCGTGGTCGCGGCGCAGTGTCCCGGTCACCACACCCGCCTCGTGCTCCTCCAGCGCAGGCGTGAGCACCGGGTGCGGGCTGATCTCGACGAAGACGGAGTCGCTACCCGAGGCGAGCAGCGCACGGGTGGTCCGGTCGAACAGCACGGGTTCGCGGAGGTTGCGGTACCAGTAGTCGGCGTCGAGGGCGGAGGTCTCGATCTCCTCGCCGGTCACCGTCGAGTAGAAGGGGATGTCCGCGGTCCTCGGCTCGATCCCGGCGAGGTCGGTGAGCAGTTGCTCGCGGATCGCCTCGACCTGGACGGAGTGCGCGGCGTAGTTGACGGGCAGGCGGCGAGCGCGGACGCCGTCGGCCTCACAGACCGCCAGCAGCTCGTCCAGCGCGTCCAGATCACCCGACACGACGACCGAACCCGGGGCGTTGACCACCGCCACCGTCAGCCGGCCGTCCCAGCGGGCCACGAACTCGGCGGCCCGCTCATGCCCGAGACCGACCGACACCATCCCACCCTGATCCGCCAGAGCGACCAGGGCCTTGCTGCGCAGAGCGACCACCTTGGCCGCATCCTCCAGGGACAACACCCCCGCCACATACGCCGCCGCGATCTCCCCCTGCGAATGCCCGACGACGGCATCAGGCTCCACACCATGCGCACGCCACAACTCCGCCAGCGCCACCATCACCGCGAACAGGGCGGGCTGCACCACATCCACCCGCTCCAGCGACCCACCGCCGGTCAGCACCTCCACCAACGACCAGTCCGTGTACGGCGCCAGCGCCGCGTCACACGCGTCGATGCCGGCGCGGAAGACCTCGGACTGCTCGTACAGGTCACGGCCCATGCCCACCCACTGCGCGCCCTGCCCCGGGAACACGAACACCGACCGACCCAGCGGGCGGGCGATCCCGGTGACCAGACCCGGCGCCGACCGGCCCTCGGCCAGGGCGTCCAGGGCCTCGGCGGTGCCCACCACCACGGCCCGGTGCTCGAACACGGTGCGGGCGGCCAGAGCGCCTCCGACCGCCGCCGGGCTCACCTCGGGATGCACGGCGGTGAAAGCGCCCAGCCGGCGCGCCTGCTCCCGCAGCGCCACATCCGACTTCCCCGACAACACCCACGGCACCACACCGCCCGCGGGCCCCGCCGGAACCCCGGCCGGCTCCTCGGCAGCCGCCTCGATCACCACGTGCGCGTTGGTACCGCTGATGCCGAACGCCGAGATGCCCGCGCGGCGCAGGTGGCCGTTGTCGGGCCAGGGCCGGGCCTCGGTGAGCAGCCGGATGTTTCCGGACTCCCAGTCGACGTGCGAGGTCGGCGCGTCGACATGCAGTGTCGGCGGCAGTTCACCGTGCCGCATCGCCATGACCATCTTGATCACACCCGCCACACCGGCCGCCGCCTGGGTGTGGCCGATGTTCGACTTCACCGACCCCAGCCACAACGGCTCCACCCGGTCCCGGCCGTAGGTCGCCAGCAGCGCCTGCGCCTCGATGGGATCGCCGAGCGTCGTCCCCGTACCGTGCGCCTCCACCGCGTCCACGTCCGCCGTCGACAGTCCGGCATTGGCGAGGGCCTGACGGATCACCCGCTCCTGCGACGGACCGTTCGGCGCCCCGAGGCCGTTGGAGGTGCCGTCCTGATTGACCGCCGAACCCCGCACCACCGCCAGCACCCGGTGACCGTTGCGACGGGCGTCCGACAACCGCTCCAGCAGCACCAGGCCGGCGCCCTCACCCCACGCCGTACCGTCAGCCGCCTCGGCGAACGCCTTCACCCGGCCGTCTGGAGCCAGGGCACGCTGGCGCGAGAACTCCGTGAACCCCAGCGGGTTCGCCATCACGGTCACCCCACCGGCCAGGGCGAGTGTGCACTCCCCCGAGCGGAGCGCCTGCGCCGCCAGGTGGATCGCCACCAGCGAGGACGAGCAGGCGGTGTCCAGCGAGACCGCCGCGCCCTCCAGCCCCAGCAGGTAGGCGATCCGGCCGGAGGTCACGCTGGTCGCGGCGCCCGTACCGAGATAGCCCTCGGCGTCGGCGGGTGCCTGGTCGC
>NZ_JAFLNG010000675.1 GCF_017427025.1 Streptomyces sp. FH025 | reverse complement strand
GGTGACGGTCACGCCGCTAGACGGACTCCGACAGAGCGCACTCGGCCCAGATGATCTTGCCCTCCGCCGTGAAGCGGGTGCCCCAGCGGTGGGCGAGTTGGGCCACGATGAACAGACCGCGGCCTCCCTCGTCGGTGGTACGGGCGTGGCGGAGGCGAGGCGCGGTGCTGTCGGTGTCGAAAACCTCGCAGATCAGGACGGAGTGCCGGATCAGGCGCAGGCGGATCGGGCCGGGGGCGTACCGGATGGCGTTGGTGACCAGCTCGCTGACGATCAGCTCCACTGCCAGTTCGAGTTCGCGCAGGTCCCACTGGGCGAGTTGGGTGGTGGCGAGCGAGCGGGCGTCGGAAACGGCCGAGGGATCGGGAGGCAGGTCCCAGGTCGCGACATGACTGGGCGCCAGCACTCTGGTGCGTGCCACGAGCAGGGCGACGTCGTCGATGGGCGGTCCGGGCGGCAGGCTGTCGATCACCGTGGCGCACAGGTCGTCCAGCGGAAGATCGGTGCGGGTGAGGGTGCGGCCCAGGCGGCCGAGGTCGATGTCTCGGTCGAAGGTCTCGATGAGGCCGTCGGTGTACAGGGCGATGATGCTGCCCTCGGGGAGGTCCACCTCGGCGCATTCGAACGGTAGCGACCCGAGGCCGAGCGGCGGACCGGCCGGCAGTTCGTAGAAGGTGACGGTGCCGCCCGGGGTGACCAGGGCGGGCGGGGGGTGCCCGGCCCGGGCCATCGCGCACCGCCCGGTGACCGGATCGTACACGGCGTACAAACAGGTGGCACCCAGGATGGCTGTGGCCGCGGCCTCGTCCTCGGGCTCTTCCTCGATCAGGCGGATGACCAGGTCGTCGAGGTGGGCGAGCAACTCGTCGGGGGGCAGGTCCATGTCCGCGAGCGTGTGCACGGCGGTACGCATCCGGCCCATGGTGGCGGCTGCGGTGATGCCGTGGCCTGCGACGTCGCCGACGACGAGTGCCACGCGGGCACCGGAGAGCGGGATCACGTCGAACCAGTCGCCGCCCACACCCCCCACATCGCCCGGGGTGCTGGTGGGAACGTAGCGGGAGGCCACTTCCAGGGCGGGGCCGCTGGTGAGGGCGTGCGGGAGAAGGCTGTGTTGGAGGGCGAGGGACGCGGTGTGCTCGCGGGTGTAGCGGCGGGCGTTGTCGACGCATACGGCCGCGCGGGTGGCGAGCTCTTCGGCGAGCAGGAGGTCGTCGGGCTCGAACGGGGCCGGGTTCAGCGATCGGACGAACGTGGCCAGGCCGAGCGTGACACCGCGTGCCCGCAGAGGTGCGGCGATGAGCGAATGGAGCCCGAACTCGCGGATCTTCGCCCCTCTGGCCGGGTGCTCGACGCTCCATGCGTTGTCCTCGGCCGGGTCCAGGACCGGGACCAGCAGCGGCTCGCCCTGCACCAGGTACCGGCCGCCCCGGAACGGCGGCAGCACGTTGATGGGATCCCCGACGGCGGCCACCGCTTCCGGGCTGCCCTCGCGGACCGACCGCAGGCCGGCCCGCCTCATCGCGGGCCTGGTGGTGACCGACGCCGGAGCGGGCTCTTCCCCCTGGAGGACCGATTCGAGCAGGTCGACCGCGACGAAGTCAGCGAGGCTCGGTACGGCGAGGTCGGCCAGTTCCTGGGCGGTGTGCACGATGTCCAGGGTGCTGCCGATACGGGTGCCGGCTTCCTTGACCAGGCCAAGGCGTTCCTGGGCCTTCCAACGATCGGTGACGTCCATGGCCATGTAGCACACACCGAGCAGGTTGCCGTCGGCGTCGACCAGCCGGAAGAACGAGGTCGAGTACGCGTGCTCGTTCCGGGGCTCCGCAAGGGTCCATCCGCGGTACTCGTAGTCGAGTACCGGCTCGCCCGTGTCGAGCACCTTCCGCATCCGGTCTTCGAGCGCCTTGGTGTCCAGCCCGGGCAGCGTGCTCTCCATCCCGCGCCCCAGTCGCTCGGCACGGGCGACGCCGCCCCAGCGCTCCAGGGTGTCGTTCATCCAGACGTACCGCAGCTCCGGGTCGAGCACCGCCATGCCGACCGGCGAGCGGGTGAGGAAACCTTCGAGGACCTGCCCGTTCACCGCCCACGACGGCGGCCGGGTGAGGTCGACCGCGGAGACGAGGAAGCACTCGCGGGCGTCCAGACCGAAGGGCGGTGAAACGCGGAGTTCGGCGTCGATCCGCCGCCCGTCGCGGTGCCGCAGTGCGACCAGACCGCCCCAGGCGCGGCCCGCACGGCATTGCGCGGCGGCGGGGGTCGTCCTCCGGACGTCCTCCGGCGTCGCCAGCAGATCCGCACCGGGCCGGCTGATCACGTCGGCCGGGCGGTAGCCGAGGAGTTCCTCGGCGGCCTGCGTCCAGCCGATGACCACCCCGGTACCGTCGAGCACCGCCGTTGCGGTGCTCACCAGGTCCGGATGACGCGCTGCCACCGGCTCAAGGCCAGTCGTGGGCGGTATGTCGTTCATCTCATCTCCGTGCACCACCTCCCCTCATCATCCCGCAGCTGGACGTGCCGTGAAGGGGCGGCCCATCCGTACGGTGCGTCCCGGTGGTACGCCTGCCGAAAACCGGTCTCCAGTGCGAGGGCGGCGAGCCCGGCCTTCCGGGCGCGGCGTCCCGGCTCACTCGGCGACGCTTCGCCCGCGTGCCGTCCCGACGGCACGCGGGTCCGGCGGACATGATCGGAGCGACATGCATCGTCCGATAACAAGCGGGAGCAAGAGGTTCCTGATGGCCGCTGCCGGATTGTCCTTCGACGTGGTGAGCATCGAGAAGCCCGATGACGTGAATGTGATCATCGGCCAGTCGCACTTCATCAAGACCGTGGAGGACCTGCACGAGACGATGGCCGGGGTGGGCCCGCATCTGCGCTTCGGAATCGCCTTCTGCGAGGCGTCCGGCGCCTGCCTGGTCCGCCGGTCCGGCAACGACGACGAGTTGGTGCCGCTCGCGGTACGGAACGCGCAGGCGATCGCGGCCGGCCACTCCTTCGTGATCCTGCTGCGCGGCGGCTACCCGGTCAACGTCCTCAACGCCGTCAAGCTCGTGCCCGAGCTGTGCGGCATCTTCTGCGCGACCGCCAACCCGGTCGACGTCCTGCTCGCCGTCACCGATCGGGGCCGCGGCGTGATCGGCGTGATCGACGGCGTCCCCCCGGTCGGCGTCGAGACCGACGAGGACGCCGCAGACCGCCACAGCCTGCTGCGCCAGATCGGCTACAAGCTCTGACCTCGGCCTCCCGTCTCCTCCCGGATCGAGAAGCCGCGACGTCGAAACGGTGCCGGACCACGGGCCGGCCAACGCCGTACCGACCGAGCACCAGCGTGCGGACCCAGGCCTAGGACCTGCTGTTCCCCGCCTAGGACCTGCTGTTCCCCGCCCTTGCCGGACCCGCGTGGCCAGCCGCCGCGAGGAACGCCGCGCCTGCGGCGAGCAGTGGGGGCAGCGGGGCGGCGGCCGGGTGCCAGGGCGCCTCGTACTCCCAGCAGACCCAGGCACCGGGCGGCAGCAGGCCCAGGCAGTCCGCGATCGGCAGGGTGCCGGCCCCGAGCGGGAGCGGGGTGAGGTCGTGCGGGCCGGCGATGTCCTTGACCTGGACGTGGCCGAGGTGCGGGCCGAGCGCGGCGTGGGACTCGGCCGGGGTCTCGCCGGCGAGGTGGGTGTGCATCAGGTCCCAGAGCGCGCCGAGGGCGGGGTGGGAGGCCTGCTCCAGCAGTCCGGCCACCGCCCGTCCGCTCCGGTGGGAGTCGTGGGTCTCCACGAGCACCCGTACGCCCAGCCGCTGCGCCTCCCCCGCCACGGCGGCGAGCCGTCGGGCGGCGCGCGCGTCGGCCTCGGCCCGGGGGCCGTCGCCGCCGCGGGGGAAGACCCGGACGGCGGCCGCGCCCAGGTCGGCGGCGAGGTGGAGGTGGGAACGGAGCGCGTCCGTGACCGGCGCGTCCGGTCCCGGTGCGGCGACGCCGACGTAGGAGGCGAGCGCGAGCGGGGTCAGGCCGTGGGCGCGCAGGGTGCGGACGGCGGTGCGGCGCTCCCCCACGGTCATGTCCGGGTGGACCGACTCGCCCGTGGCGCAGCGCAGTTCGAGCCCGTCCCACCCGTGGTCGGCGGCGAGCCCGGCGGCCTCGGCCAGCGGCAGCCCGGGGACGCCGAGCGTGGAGTAGGCGATCGGCATGGAGTCTCCTCGGCCGGTGACGTCGGGGCGGTGCGGACGCGGGGCCCGGCAAGG
>NZ_JAFLNG010000674.1 GCF_017427025.1 Streptomyces sp. FH025 | reverse complement strand
CGGCGGGCGAGCTCGTAGCCGAGGGCCTCGTAGTTGACCCGCCAGCCGCTGAAGTGCGGCCAGGCCTCCTCGGCCGGGCGTTCGCGAGGGAAGCCGGCGGCGGTGATCATCGCGACCGCGCCCAGGTACTCGGCGTAGGTGAGGCGGATCGGGGTGTCCGGGTCCGGGTCCGGGTCGAAGTCGATGCGCAGCGAGCGGGCGATGTCGCGCATCGCGGTGAAGCCGGCCCGGAGCACCAGCCGGGCCTCCGGCGGGGCCGAGCGCGGGCACAGGGCGAGGTGGAGGGCGGCCGCGTCCATGACGGCGATCAGGCCGACCACCCAGCTGCGGTTGGGCTGCGGGGAGCGGAACGAGAGCAGTACCGGGTAGTTGGAGTGGCTCTCGCCGATGTCGGCGGCCAGTCGCTCCCAGTCCCGGTAGAGCTGGGGGAGCGCGGTCTCGGTGTCGACGAGGGACTGGCGGGCCAGCAGCTCGGGGCCCCAGGCGGGCTCGCCGGCCCGGGACTGCAACAGCGTCACCTCGGTCTCGCGCCGCTGGTAGGCGGCGTAGAGGGTGGGCAGGTACGAGATCTGCAGGGCGATCACCAGCGGGCCGCTGGCGGCGGCCATGAAGTCGATCGCGGACAGCTGCAGCCGCTCGCCGCTCGCGTAGCCGAGGGTGAAGAGGCTGGACCCGGCCTCCCGGATCGACACCGACCAGCTGAAGTCGGACGTGCCGTGCAGCAGCAGCGTGTAGGCGGTCAGCAGCCCGCTGAGCCACATCCCGAGCATGCCGAGCAGGACGAGCGGCGCGAGCCAGGTCAGCGCCCGGTCCTGCGCCCGGTAGGTGCCGAAGGGCGTGGCCGAGAGCCGCAGCAGGGTGCGCAGTACCGCCCAGAGCCGGTACACGAGGGCGGAGTAGAGCCCGCGCGGGACGACCAGGGTTCGCAGGATGCTGCCGACGACGAGCAGGAGCAGCAGCACGCCGAGCACGGTGTGGATCAACCTCATGGCGTCATTCTGTCGGTGCCACCGTGCCGCTGTCGCGTGCGATATGACCATGATCACACCGGAATGGTGCTCCCGTGACACCCCTCTCGACGCGTCTAAACGAAGGGGAAGCTGTTTCGCGAGGCGATCGGAGACCTATCTGTGCGTGCTCAGCAAGGTGACGGCGGCGAGGAGGCGAAGCCCGGACGCCGGGGGCGGCGCCCGCTGCGGCGGATCGACTATCCGCGCAGAGGGCGGCGCGGGGTCCGCCGCTGGCTGCCGTCCTGGCGGCAGCTGCTCCTGGCGGCCGGGTCCGGGGCGGCGGTGCTGACGGGGTGGCTGGCCTGGTTCTACGCGACCACCGAGGTCCCCGACGACCTCAACGCCTTCGCCACCCAGCAGAACAACGTCTACTACTGGGCGGACGGCACCGAGATGGCGCGCGTCGGCGAGACCAACCGGCAGGAGGTCCCGCTCGACCGGGTGCCGGAGCCGGTGCAGTGGGCGGTGCTGGCCGCCGAGAACGAGACCTTCTACTCGGATCCGGGCATATCGTTCACGGGCATCAGCCGCGCCGTCCTCCAGATGGCCTCGGGAGGCGACACCCAGGGCGGCTCAACCATCACCCAGCAGTACGTCAAGAACATCTACCTGAACCAGCGCCAGGACGTCTCCCGCAAGCTCAGCGAGATCGTCATCGCGATCAAGCTGGACGAGCGGATGAGCAAGCGGGACATCCTGGCCGGCTATCTGAACACCAGCTGGTTCGGGCGCGGCAGTTACGGCATCCAGCGGGCCGCGGCGGCGTACTACGGCAAGGACGTCTCGCAGCTCGATCCGAGCGAAGGGGCCTTCCTGGCCGCGCTGTTGAAGGGGGCCGGGCAGTACGATCCGGCGATCAGCGAGGACAACCGCGAGCGGGTGGTGGAGCGGTGGTCCTGGATCCTGGACCGGATGGTGAAGGTCGGCAGGCTCACCCCCGAGGAGCGCGCCCGGTACACGGTGTTCCCCGAGCCCAGGCCCCAGCCGAAGGGGGCCGGGATGGGCGGCCAGGTCGGGTACCTGGTGGACATGGCCAGGGCCTACGTGGAGGGCCACAGCGACATCACCCCGGCCCAGTTCGACCTCGGCGGCCACCAGATCCGCACCACCTTCGAGAAGCCGAGGGTCGACGCCCTGGCGGCCGCCGTGCAGGAGGCCACCAAGGGGATCGACCCCGGCAGCCGCGAGGCCGACAGGCTCCTGAAGGTCGGCGCGGCCTCGGTGGCGTTCGACGGCAGGATCGTCGCGCTCTACGGCGGCCCCGACTACCTGAAGCAGGGCTTCAACAACGCCAACACCTCGACGGTGCCGATCGGTTCGGCCTTCACCCCGCTGGTGTACGCCGCCGGGCTCAGCCAGGGCGTGCAGCGCGAGCGGGGCGGCAACCGCACCCCGGTGACGCCCGCGACCACCTACGACGGCGACGACGGCGTGAACGTGATGACGCCCGAGGGCCCGTACTGGGGGCGGGACGGGAAGATCGTGAAGACCGCCAACGACGGCAAGAGGAACTGGGGCAAGGTCACCCTGCGGAGCGCGGTCGAGCAGTCCGTCAACGGGCCGCTGATGCAGCTCGGCATGGACGTCGGCCTGGACCGGGTGCAGAAGACCGCCGCGGACCTGGGCCTGCTCCCCGGTAGCATGGGCGAGTTGGTGCCCGCCTTCGGGGTCGGGAACTCTACGCCGAGCGCGATCCGCGCCGCCGACGCGTACGCCGCCTTCGCCAACGGCGGCAGCCACACCGACCCGTACTCCGTCCTGAGCGTCACCCGCAACGGCGAGCCGATCGCCTTGCAACTGCCGGCCGCCGTGCAGGCGCTGCCCAAGGCGGCAGCGGCGGAGGTGGACGCGGCGCTCAAGGGCTCGGTCCGCGGCGGGGCCGCCAAGGCCGTGGCGGAGGCGGGCCCGGACCTGGCCGCGAAGCCCGGCACCACCGTGGACCGTACGGCGGGCTGGTCCGTCGGTTACAGCGGGCAGCTGTCCACGGCGGTGACGGTTTTCCGGGCGGACCTCAAGGACATGAAGCTGCTGTCGCTGGAGGGTGTGGGCGGAGCCTCGCCGGACACTCCGGACTCCGAACTGCCCAGCCGGATCTGGTCGTTGTACATGAAGGCGGCGGGCGGGCGGTAGCCGGTCGGTAGGCGGTCCGCTGGGCCCGTGACGGTCACGGGCCCAGCGGGGCCGACTACTTGACCAGGCGCGACCAGTCGGCGGGCTGGCCCGGGTCCAACTGGCGCAGCTTGTCGAGCACCTTCGGGTCCTGGGCGTCCAGCCAGTCCGCGACCTGGCGGAAGGAGACGCAGCGGACGCCGTCGCGCTTGCAGACGCTCTTCATCACGTCCTCGATGGCCTGCATGTAGATGCCGCCGTTCCAGGTCTCGAAGTGGTTCCCGATGAACAGCGGGGCGCGGCTGCCGTTGTAGACCCGCTCGAAGCCGGCGAGGTAGCTGTCCCGGGTCTCCTTCTCCCAGGCGTCGTACTTCTTCGGGTCGCCGTTGGTGCTGTTCCCGGACTGGCCGGCGAGGAAGTTGAAGTCCATGGAGAGGCCCTGGGAGGACTTGGAGGCGAAGGGGAGCAGCTGCAACGGGAAGTTCCAGATGTCCCCCTTCTTGCCGGGCCAGACCTGGAACTCGCCGGGTGAGCTGGCGTCGTAGCGGAAGCCGGCCGCCTTCTCGGCGGTGAGCAGGTTCTTCTGGCCCTCCAGGCAGGGGGCGCGGCCGCCGACCAGCTCCTTGGTGTAGTCGAAGGGGAGTGGCGGGAGGTCCTTGTAGCCGGTGTTGGTCTTCCAGTTGGTGACGAAGGAGACCGACTGGTCGAGCTCGCTCTTCCACTCCTCCGCGCTCCAGTCGCCGCCGCCCTTGGCGCCGCAGAAGTGCCCGTTGAAGTGGGTGCCGATCTCGTTCCCGTCCAGCCAGGCCAGGCGCAGCTGTTCGAGGGTGTCCTTGATGTGGGCGTCGGTGGCGAAGTCGATGGAGGCCGCGCCGGGGTCGTGCTGGGGCGGGTGGTACAGGGAGCGCTTCGACTTCGGCAGGGTGTAGATGCCGGTCAGGAAGAAGGACATCTGGGCGTTGTTCTCGACGCCCAGCTTGCGGAAGCGGGAGAACAGGTGCTCGTCGCCCTCCAGTGCGCCGTCCCAGGAGAAGACGACGAACTGCGGCGGCTTCTCACCCGGTTTCAGCTTCTCGGGCTTGGACTGCTTGGGCTGCGGCCCGGTGTCGGAGGTC
>NZ_JAFLNG010000673.1 GCF_017427025.1 Streptomyces sp. FH025 | reverse complement strand
GGAGGGGTACGCCCGGGCGGCCCGCGCCCTGGGCGCGGCGCCGTCGCGGTGCGTCGTCTTCGAGGACGCCGAGGTCGGCCTGCGGGCCGGGCGGGCCGCGGGCGCCCGGTGCGTCGGGCTGGGCGCGGCCGTCGCCGCGTCCCCGGACGCGGACGCCTGGCTGCCCGACCTGCGGGGGGTCACGGTCTCGGCGGACGGCACGGGCGCGGCCCTGGAGCTGCGGCTGCCCGGCGCCGGCCGCCCGTCGGGGGGCCCGCGGTGATGACGCTGACGCCTTCCGATGTCGGCGTCGACGTCGGCGGCACCTGGCTGCGCATCCGCAGCGGCGACGCCACCGAGCGCCGCCCCGCGCCCAGCCTGCTGAACCATCCGCGGCTGTCCACCGACGAGCTGACCGAGCTGCTGCTCGCCGAACTGCTGGGCGCGGCCCCCGCCGACGGAGGCCGGGTCGTGGTGTCGCTGGGTGCCGCGATGGACGACCGCAGCGGCCGCGTCCACGGCTCCGCGCCGCTGTGGGGCGAGGCCCGGATGGAGCGCGACCTGGTCGGCGAGCTGCGCGCGCGGCGCCCCGGCGTCGGCTGGTACGTCCACAACGACGTCACCTGCGCCCTCGCGGACTTCGCGGCCTCCGTCGCGCACGAGGGCCACCGGCAGGTCGGCTACCTCACCGTGAGCAGCGGCATCGCACTGAAGACCGCCGACCTGCGCACCCGCGGCCTGGCCGTCGACGCGAACGGGCTGCAGGGCGAGGTCGGCCACCTCCAGACCGCCGTACCGGCGCACCTGCCGCAGCTCCTCGGCCTGCCCTGCGAGTGCGGCGGCACCGGCCACCTCGCCTCGGTCTCCTCCGGGCCGGCCATCGCCCGGGTGGCGGAGGCGCTCGGTGCCCCCGGGTTCCGGGCCGACGCGTTCGCCGATCGGCTGGCGGCGGGGGATCCGGAGGCCGCCGCACTGTTGGCCGCCGTCACCTTCCCGGTGGCGCAGCTGGTCCGCTGGCTGCGCGCGACCCACCCGCTGCTCGACCTGGTCGGCATCGGCGGCGGCGTCGCGGAGGGTCTCGGCCCGCACTACGAGGGCGCACTACGCGCCCAACTCGCCGATTCCTCTGGCTACTTCGAGGGCGGCGCGCCGTCCGGGCCCGAGGTGCGCGTGCTGCGACCCGGCGAGGTGGAACCCATCCGCGGGGCGCAGCGCATGGCCGACGGTTTCCTCACCGTCGTCACGTCCTGAACCCGACGAACCCCGACCGGCTCCGAACCCGACCGGCTCCGAACCGACCGACTCTGAACCCGACGACTCCGAACCCGACCGAAGGAGAGCGCACATGGAACACCTCGCGATCGAGCGCCACGGCGGAAGCAGCCGGGTGACCGCGCGGACCACGCCCGTGCCGGGCCCGGGCGAGGTGGTGCTCGCCCCCGAGTCCGTCAGCCTGTGCGGCACCGACATCCAGATGCTGCGGGGGCTGCGCGACGATCCGTCGCCGGTGATCGGCCACGAGGGCGCGTGCCGGGTGATCGCGGTCGGGGCCGGGGTCACGGAGGTCGCGGTCGGGGACCGCGTCGCCGTCAACCCGACGCATCCGGGCGACCCGTCGTTCCTGCTCGGGCACAACGTCGACGGCCTGTTCCAGCAGCGGGTGCTGATCGCCGCCTCGGCGGTCGCCGCGGGGCTGCTCGTCCCGCTGGACGAGAAGCTGGACTCCGCCTCCGCCACCCTGGTCGAGCCGACGGCCGTGGTGACGTACGCGACCGACTGCCTGGCCCGCTCGTCGTACGAGGAACTGGTGGTCATCGGGGACGGGCTGATCGGCAATCTGGCCGCGCTGCGGGCCTCGCTCGACCCCGGCGCCCGGGTCACTCTGGTGCACGGCGGCCAGGCCGGGCTGGCGTGGTCCGCGCGGAACCTGCCCGGTGGCACGGTGCGCCACGTCCTCGCCCGGGACGTGGTCCGGGTGGCGGCCGAGAGCGCGGGCCGGCCGGTGGCGGTGCTGATCGGCACCCACCGGGACCGCACGGTGGCCGCCCTCGATCTGGCCCGCCAGGCCTACGGCGACGCCGTACGGGCGGTGCACCTGATCGGGGGCGTGGACGCGCACGCGACCAGCCGGCACTTCCCCGGGGTGGACCTCCCGGGCGTTCGGGCGGCCAACACCGGCGGCCCGGTGCCGCCGCACGAGGTGCGGTGGTCCGACGGCCGGACGCCGCCGGTGCGCTTCACCGGCAACCGCGGGGTCACCGGGCGGGCGCTCGCCGCCGCGGCGGCCGAACTCACGGCCTCCAACGGCCGGTTCGACGTCCTGATCACCCATCGCAGGTCGCTGCGGGAGGGCGCCGAGCTGATGAACCGCATGATCTACGGCCGGAGCCGGGTGGTGGACGGCGAGCTGGTGATGCGGCTGGTCGTCGACCTGAACGACGACCTGCTGGTCCGCACGGCGGACGCCGACGCCGTTTCCGCCGGCACCGACCGGGCCGATGCCTCCGGCGTCGGCCGTACCCCCGGCGCCACCGGCAGCGGTGACGCCCACGACATCCGAGGAGTCCGATGACACAGCGAATCGCCCTGGTGACCGGGGCCAGTTCGGGCATCGGGCGGGCCACCGTGCTCGCCCTGGGCCGGGCGGGCCTCGACGTGATCGTCGGCTACGGCCGCAACGCCCGGGCCGCCGAGGAGGTCGCCGAGCGGCTCCGGGAGAAGGAAGGCGTCCGGGCCTGGACGGTCGGGCTGCCGCTGGAGGAGCCGGAGGCGGCGGTGGCCGCGCTGCGCGGCGCGGTCGAGGAGGCCGGCGGGCTGGACGTGTTCGTGAACAACGCCGGGGTGAACCGCCGCGCAGGGTTCCTGGAGGAGAGCCCCGAGGACTGGCAGCGGGTGCTGACGGTGGACCTCACCAGCCCGTTCCGGCTGGCGCAGGAGGCGGCGCGGACCATGGTACGGGCGGGCCGCGGCGGACGGATCGTCAACGTCACCAGCGTGCACGAGCACATCCCGATCGCCGGGGGCAGCGCCTACTGCGCCGCGAAGAGCGCGCTGGGCATGCTCACCAAGACGATGGCGCTGGAACTGGGCGCGCACGGCATCCTGGTGAACTCCGTCGCCCCCGGGGAGACGGTGACCCCGATGAACGGCCACGCCGAGGGCGTCGACGCCCGCTCGCTGGCCCGGCCGGTCGTTCCGGTGGGCCGGCCCGGCGCCCCCGAGGAGGTCGCCGGGCTCATCGCCCACCTGGTGTCGGAGGGCGCCGCCTACACCACCGGACAGTCGTTCGTGATCGACGGGGGGCTGTCGCTCATCGCCGCGGACGCCAACGTCCAGTCGGTGCTGGGGATGCGCCCGGACAGCACCGCGATGTAGCGGCGGGTCAGTTCCAGTGAGCGGATCTCGTCGGAGATGCGCTCGAACTCACGGTCGAGGGTGTCGTCCAGCTCACCACAGAGCCGTGCGAGGTTCAGCCCGTCGTGGACGCAGTCGATCAGCAGCTGGATGTTCTTGGTGCTGATGCGTCCGTCGATCAACAGCCGGATCAGCCGCACCCGGGAGACGTCGTTCTCCCGGTAGAGGCGGTGCCCCTGGGAGGTGCGGGACGGTTCGAGGAGGCCGCGGCTCTCGTAGTAGCGCAACAGGCGTTCGCTGACGCCGGTCCGGTCGACCATCTCGCCGATGCGGAGGGTCCCCTCCTCGGCGTGGGGATCGGGCTCGGCGGGGCCGCCGTACGCCCGGGAGGAGAACCGCGTCGTGGGATCGGCCAGATCGGCCATTTCAGCCAGATCGGCTGCGGAGAAAGAGGTCATGGACACGTGTCACCTCCAGTGCTGGGTGGGAAACGACCGGCTCGTGGCTCGGCCGGTGCGGGTGGTGGGAGCCGTCGATCCGACGGCCGGTGGCTGCTCGGCGCTACACATCTCTTCCCCCGAAGGCATCTCTCGTCGTCTGCCGTACCGGTCGCCCGCATCTGACACCGGAGCCCGGTGGTGACGGGCTCGCCACCGGGTGGCAGGTGTACGGGGGGTTCCCGAGCGGGCACTCCCCCGGTGCGTCTGAACCGTCCGGTGCCGTGGAAGTCTCGTCGCTGAGCCTCACGGGGCGAGGGGAGAACTCCGCGGGCACGTCCCGCGGCCCCCTCCGGTATGCGGAGCAAAACCTCAGAACAGCACACCGCACACGGAGCGTTTCCGTCAAGCGATCGCCTCCCGCGGGACAGGAACGTTTGGCCGAAACAGGCCCGTCCTGCCCGA
>NZ_JAFLNG010000672.1 GCF_017427025.1 Streptomyces sp. FH025 | reverse complement strand
GCCCACGCCACCCAGGTCCAGCCGGGCGTCGCGTTCATGGCCCACCCCCGGGACATCGAACGCGACGTCTGGCCCACCGAGGACTACCACCTGGCCCGAAGCCTGCTGTCCGCGCCGGGCGGGACCGAGACCGACCTCTTCGCCGGGCTGAGGGCGACGGTGACCGGGGGAACGGAGGGGGGCATGTGAGCGGGATCCGGGCTCACCAGCGTCCGCCGCCCCTCCAGCCATTCACCGGAAGGCACTTGAGCTATGGACGCGATCAGGGCAAGTTGATCTCATGACGAATCACCAGCCCGCCCCCGACGCTCAGCAGCCCCCGACCGGCCAGGAGCCGCGTACCCGGACTCACACCTGGACGGTCGGAAGGCCGATCGCCGAGTACCCGCACCTGACCGGAGAGGAAATCCTGCTGGAGTGGATCGCCGGGCGGATCCCGGAGCCCTCGATCTGTAGCACCATGGGCTTCCACCTCACCGAGGCGAAGCCGGGTACGGCGGTGTTCGAAGGGGAGCCGGGGGACCACCTCTTCAACCCGATGAACACCGTGCACGGCGGCTACCTGGCCACCCTGCTCGACTCGGCGCTCGGCTGCGCCGTGCTGAGCAAGCTGCCGGCCGGTATCGGCTACACCACAACGCAGTTGAACGTCCACATGCTGCGCCCGCTGTTCGCCGACTCGGGCCTGCTGCGCTGCGAGGGTGTCGTCCTGCACCTGGGCCGCACGATGGCCACGGCCGAGGCCAGGGTGCTCGGCGCCGAGAACGGCAAGCTCTACGCACACGCCACCACCACCTGTGCGATCCTGACCCCCCGTCCGACCTCCTGACCGGGCCGCACCCATTGCCCGACCACCCGGCCACACTCACCTTCAGGCCAACCCACCGTGCCATCCCCGACCACGAGGAGGCTGAATGAAACCGTTCCACCCCACCTTCGGCCAGCGGCTGTGGCCCGACGGCCTGCGCGTCCTCCAGGTGTACGCTCTGCCCGATCTCCCCGAGGGGTCGGCCCTGCACACCCTGTTCGCCGGGCTGCGTGAGTCCCTGGCCGACTTCCCCATCGTGCCGGTGCCCGACGGCCGCGCGCACATCACCCTCGACATGATCACTTCCGCGCCGGCCGACGCCATCGGCGACGCGGACCGTCGCGAACTCGCCCACCGGCTGCGCACCGCCGTGGCCGGACTCGGGCCGCTCGCCCTGCAGGCGGGGTCGCCGATCGCCTACCGTACGGGCGTCCGGTTCGACCTCCATCCCGACGGTCAACTCGCCGTCCTCCAGCAGCGGGTCCGTTCCGCGATCCACCGGGTCTGTGGTGACGGCTCCACCGGGTACCCACTCGGTGTGCTCCACATGACCGCTGGATACGCCGCCGCGGACGTCGACACCGACGAGCTCGCCCAGGTCATCCACCGCGTTCGGCCCGGCCACGCCCCCTTCACGGTGCGTCGGATCGTGTTGATCGAGGTGTACTGGCAACGGGTGGCGGTGGACGACGCCGATGCTCCGGGCTGGCGGATCTGTTGGGACACCCTGGCCGACATCCCCCTCGATGGGTAGCCGACCGCGGGTTCCGACGTAGGCCTGGCCAGTCGTCGCGCCGGGGCCATGGGCGGGGCGGGCCTCCCGGCCCCCCGGGCACCGCTGTCCGTGGCTTCCGATATCAATTGGTACGGAAACCAATTCTGGCCGCGGTCCCGGGACCGCAGGGCGGGGGAGTGCGAGTGACTGATCAGCCGGTGTTCATCGTGGGCGACGGACTACGGGCCCTGGAGCCGACCGGGTTCGAGACGGAGGCGGAGTTCCAGGAGCTGCTCGCGCGCCACCCGCGAGTCCTGGACTTCGGCTCGCTGGTGGACGGACGGCCGTTGCGGCTGGCGCTGGTGGCCCGGGAGATGGGTGTTCCGACGAGTGCGGAGGGCGGTCCGGCCTACTGGCTGGACCACCTCTTCGTGGACGCCGACGCGGTCCCGACGCTGGTCGAGGTCAAGCGGGCCGGCGACACCCGGATCCGGCGCGAAGTGGTCGGCCAGATGCTGGACTACGCGGCGAACGGAGCGCGGTACTGGCCTGCGGCGCTGCTTCGTCGTTCCTTCGAGCAGACCTGCGCCGCCGATGGACGGCCGTTGGAGGAGGCGTACCGGGAACTGCTCGACGACCGGACTCCGGAGGAGTTCTGGGCGGCCGTCGAGGAGCGGCTCGCCGCTGGCCAGATGCGGCTGCTGTTCGTCGCCGACCGGATCCCGCTGGAGCTGCGGGCGATCGTCGAGTTCCTCAACCGGCAGATGCGGCAGACGGATGTGTACGCGGTTGAGCTGACCCAGTACCGGGGCGACGGCGAGCTCCGAGTCCTGGTCCCGCGCGTCCACGGGGAGGTCGCGACGGTGGCGAAGTCCCCTTCCAGCCGTCGCGCCGCCCAGCGAACCGTCCGGGCCGACGCGGACGCGGCGATACAGGCAGGCCTCGGCCCCGAGCAGCGACAGATCGCGACCGCGCTGCTCGACCACGCCGCCGCCAACGGTCGGCTGGAGGGGGGAACGGCCCGGTATCCGAGCATGTTGGGCTACTACCCTGCGGGCGGTCGCCAGGTGCCGGTCTGGGCCCTCTCCCTGTACGGCAATCCCGCGAAGGAGGAGGAACTCTCCTTCAGCCTCGGAGCGATCAGCCGCCACCTCGGCGCGGGCGGTGCGGCCGTGTTCGCGGAGTCCCTGTCGGCCCTGCCTGCCTCGGTCAGGAACCTGGACGTCCAGCGGGAGAAGGGGTATACGGGTTGGGCCTCGGTGTCGCTGACCGCCATCGCCGAGAACGGCGGGGCGCTCGACGGCATCCTCGCCGCGATCCACGAGCTCATGAAGGGCCCGGGAATCCCCGACTGATCTCCCCGGCGGAGTGGGTCGAGCGGGCACAGCGGGCAGGCACAGCGGGTCGGGCTCGCCACGCCGGGTGTTCGGCCGCCGACCGCCGGAATCCGGACAACTCGGCACCGGGGCCGTCGGATTCGACGGGATCACGGGCGGCCGGGTGACGGCTGCTTCTACGCTCGCACGAACACCGTGGCACGAGGGGGAATGCCGTGGCCCGTAAGCCCGTTCGACGAAGCCGCTCCACCGCCGCCAGCCGAGCTCGCCGAGCCCGGCGGGTCAAGGAGAACGCACTGCTGCTCGGCACGGCGGCGGTGGTCGCGCTGGTCCTGGTCTCACTGCTGGTGCGATGGCTGGCCCAGCACCTGCTGCTGGTGGGCGCGTTGCTGGCCGTGGGCGCGGGGGTAGGCGCGGCCGTGCTGCGCGTACGGGTGCGAGCCCGACGACGGGAGCTGGACGCCCGGGCCGCGCAGCTGCGGCACATCGGGCCGTTCCTGACGATGAGCCCGAAGGCGTTCGAGCACGCGTTGGCCGACCTGTGCCGGCGCGACGGCTGCACAAAGGTGACGGTGGTCGGCGGGGCCGGTGACCTTGCGGCGGACGTGCTGGCCACCACCCCCAACGGGCAGCGGCTCCTGATCCAGGCCAAGCGCTACGGCCCGAAGACCTTCGTCGGCTCCGAGGACGTCCAGAAGGTCAACGGGACCTACCGCGACGTCCACCGCTGCGATCTGGCAGCCGTGGTGACGACCAATGCGTTCACCAAGGCCGCCGCCGCGTTCTGCTCGCAGGTCGGCATCCGTGCCGTTGACCGGCGGGCGCTCGCCCTGTGGGCCGAGGGAACGGGCCGACCGCCCTGGGCCTGACCCCTCGCGCTCCCTGACGTCGACTCACTGAGGAGCGGCGGTGGGCGTCATCGCCGCGTCGTCGGTACAGGCGGTGCCGCGGGCGACGACGATGGCACAGGCGTTGGCGTCGGTGGGCCGGACGGAGTGGACCATCTTGGTGTGCGCGTCGTGGCCGTGCTGCTGGCGGTACTCCTGCTGGTCGGGTGGGGTGCCCTCCTTGCCGAAGACCTGGATCCGGTCGTCGGCCGAACTGCCGGTCATCTTCGCCCAGGCCGCCCGGCAGGAAGGGCTGAAGCGGAGTTCGATGAGGATGCCGTAGGCCTGCTTGTACGCGGTGGTCTTGGCGTCGTACCGGCAGGGCGTGCCGGCGGGGTCGAGTCCCGAGCAGGACGCGGAGTCGCAGGTGGCGGTCGGGCTCGGTTGGGGCGGGGCGGCGAGCACCGTCGGCGCGGTTGCGGCGGTCCGTGGTGATGACGCGGACTGGCCGCCGGTCAGCTGGGTGATGGCGAAGACCGCCGCCCCCAGCGCCAACACGGC
>NZ_JAFLNG010000671.1 GCF_017427025.1 Streptomyces sp. FH025 | reverse complement strand
GCCCGCGACCAGTTCTGGCGCCCGTGCAAAGGCCCCCAACACTGCGGGCCCCGGAGAGAGTATTGACGTCCGGGTCGCATGGTCCGCCCCCAGGCGTGTTGCTGCCAGACCGGGTCGTACTTGTAGCCGACCATCTCACGATCTTCTCGCCTGCCCGGCCCCGATCCAGCGGCAAGGCCGGGCATAGCTTCACAGAACATTTGTCGAACGAAGTCAACTGCCAGCGACAGGTAGTCAGTCCCAGTCCCAGTCCCAGCCGCCGTAGCCGCCGTGGCGCCCGGCGATCGACCCGGAGCATCTCGCGGTTTTGGAGGCTCCGCCGACTCCGGTGCGGAAGCAGGCTGGCGTCGCCTTCGAGCTGGGCTGCGCGATCGCGGCGATCGAACGCACCGGTGCCCATCTGCGCCAGCTCCGCAGCACACTGCTGCGGAGCTGGTCTACACGGGGCCGGTCCCGGGAGTCTGACCGGCGGCCGGGAGGGTGGTCCTGGAGCGGTCCGTGCTCGCGCTATCGGTGCCTGGGATCGGGTGTGCGGGTCGCGGCAGCGCTGCGGTACGCGGCCCGGTATCGGTCCGTCCGGGTTCAACCAGGTCGGTGAGGCCGAGAAGGTCGAACAGCCGGGCGACGATCGGGGCCCGCACATCCGTGACCTTCAGGACGACGCCTTCCTCCTGCGCCTGGCGATGGAGCCGTTCCAGGGCGTCCACGCCCGAGCAGTCGCAGAACCTCACCCGCGCGAAATCGAGGTCGACGCGCCTGGGCCGGCGCGCCAGGCACTCCTTGACGCGGCCCTCCAGCTCGGCGGCGGTGGCGAGGTCGATCTCGCCCGTGACCGCGACGGTGGCGTGGCCGTCCCACCGGGAGACGGCGGTGCGGAAGTCGTTGCCGTTCACAGCCATGGGTCCACCTCCCGCAGCCGGTGCAGTATCCACTCCCAGAGGTCGCCGGGATCATCGCGCGCCCACGCCGATGTTCGCGGCGGTGCGATCCGCACCGGGCCCGCCCGAACGAGCGGTTCGGTTCCTCGTGGCATCGCGCCGCCGAAGGGAGTCGGCGCGGCGGGCACAGACCCCGCCCCACCGGTTTCCCGGACGACTCGTACGGACACCCGTCGGCCCGCGGTCGGGGGATGGGCCGAGGCGCGCTCGGCCGGGTGCCGAGCGGCACCGCGTTCGGCGTCGTAGGCGGCCCGTAGCTCGGGATCGTGCAGGACCCCGTAGGCGGCGACCACCGCGCCGAGTCGCTCCGCCGACCCCGGTTCGACGGGGCGGGTGTCGGGGTGCAGCAGCCGGACGAGGGCGCGATAGGCCGAAGTGACCTGACTCGCGGACGCTGTGGGTTCCACTCCCAGCACCGCGTAGTGATCGCGTCGGTCTCGCGATCCCGTCATGGCGGACCACCTCCCGGGCGACCCCGGCAAACCTCCTCATTCACTTGGATAGAACCTTGGCCAGCACTTGTCAAGATGCCCGAAATGCGGGCATATGGACTATGGATGCCTACGAGAGCGACGGAACCTTCCTGATCCGCCTCGACCGGCGCGCGGGCTGCGAGTCCTCGTCCATGGCGGCGAGCGCTGCGGCGGCGGCGAGGAAGGACGCCGGGCTCGCCGACGGTCCGCCGCCGGTCGCGGGTGCTTCGGGCCGCTCTCCCATCGGTGTCACTTCTTTGGCGACTTCAGCACTTGTCATCGGATGGATGACATGTTAGAACCGATTCAGGTGAAGCGCACTGGCACCCATCAACCAGTGGAGGTGTTTCGCGATGCTGATGCGCACCGACCCGTTCCGCGAGCTGGACCGGCTGACCCAGCAGTTCTTCAACACGACCGGCACCTGGTCGCGGCCGAGCCCGATGCCGCTGGACGCCTACCGCGCCGGCGACGAGTACGTGATCTGCTTCGACCTGCCCGGGGTGGACCCGGACGCGATCGACATCGATGTCGAGCGGAACATGCTGACCGTCAAGGCCGAACGGCGCCCCCGCCACGAGGGCGAGAACGTGAAGTGGGAGCTGTCCGAGCGTCCGCTCGGCGTGTTCTCCCGGCAGGTCATGCTCTCCGACATGCTCGACCCCGAGGGGATCGCCGCCGACTACGACTCCGGCGTGCTGACCCTGAAGATCCCGGTCGCCGAGAAGGCCAAGCCCCGCAAGATCGCCATCGGACACAGCGGCAGCCGCAAGGAGATCAAGGCCTGACCGCGTCCCTGTGCCGCTCCGTGCCGCCCGCACCCCCCGGGCGGCCGGCACCGTTCGCGGTGAGGGCCGGCGGTGGGATCGACCTCGCCACCGCGCCGCGGTTCCGCTGCCGGCTGGACGCCGCGCTCGAGGCGCACGGGGAGGTGGTGCTCGACCTGTCGGAGGTGACGTTCATGGACTGCTCGGGTCTGGGCGTCCTCGTCCAGGCCCGCCATCTGGCCGACCGGTACGGCGGGCGGCTCGTTCTGCGCGGCGTAGGCAGGCCCGTGGTCAGGCTGCTCAAGCTCATCGGCCTCAGCCGCCGCCCTGCCGTCGGCCCCTGACCGGCTCCCGCACGCCCGTAACCGGCAGCGTGCCGGGACGAAGGGAGGAATGCGCGGTGACTCTTCGATGGGAGGCGTTCTTGGACCAGGTCCAGGAACGCGGCGAGTACGACACGCCCCAGGATGCCGACCGCGCGGCCCGCGTCGTGCTGGCCCTGCTCGGCGCCCACTTGGTCGGCGACGTGCGCGCGAAGCTCGCGGCCCGTCTGCCCGAGACCTTCGCCCTGATCCTGTTGAACCCCTTGCAGGCCGCTGAACCGCTCAGTCCCGAACGGTTCGTGCGCGCCACCGCCGCCTGGATCGAGGGCGCCACCGAGAAGACCGCCGTGTGGGACATCGGCGCCGTCCTGTCCACGGTGGCCGATGCCGCCGGCGACGACCTCATGGAGAGTGTCCTGTTCCAGCTGCCGCCCGGCTACGACGTCCTGTTCGGCCGCCCTGTACCCGGCCACTGACCCCGACCCGCTTTCGTGCCGCCGCTCACGCCGCGGCGGCCCGTCCCGGAAGGCCATCGCCATGACCCGGCACCGCCGCCTGATCCAGCAGGTCCGCACCCTCGGTCGCTACCCCAGTGACGAGGAGGCCGAACGCGTCTTCGATGCGGTCCTGGCCGTTCTCGGCTCCCAGCTGACCGGCGAGGAACGCTGCGAGCTGGCCGCCGCGCTCCCTGAGCGGGCCCGCGCCGTCTTCGCCTCGCAGATCCCCCTGCCCGAACCCGTCGCCGCGCCCGCCTTCGTCGAAGCTGTCGCCCGAGCCCTGGACACCAGCCTCACCGGCGCCCGCTGGGACGCCTCCTCCGTCCTGGCCGCCCTCGAATCCCTCGGCGGCGAGCGGCTCACCGACCGCCTCCTCGCCCACCTGCCCCGCGGTTACGCGCTCCTGTTCGGTCGTGCCGACCTCGCCGCCGCTTGAACCTCAGCCGGCCCGGGTTGGGCCCAGGCGGCGGGCGCTCGACGTCACTGGCTGCGGGCCCGGTCCAGGTCGGCCTCCAGCTCCTCCACCCGGGCCTGGAGATCGAGCACCCGGCGCGCGCCTTCCAGGGTCAGTCCCTCGCTGATCAGTTTCACCAGGGCCGCGACACGGTTGATCTCCCGGCGCGAGTATCTCCGCTGGCCACCCGGCGAGCGCTCGGGCACGACCGCGCCCAGCTCGTCCAGTCGCCGCAGGAACGCCACCTGGACGTGCAGCATCGCGGCGACCTGCCCCACCGTGTACAGCGCGGCATCCGCGTCATCAATGGGCAGCTCCACCACCGCGACCTCACCTCGCCGCTCGCTGAAACCTCACTTCCACGTTACAGATTTCCTCCAGCCGCAGTGGAGGACACCCGCGCGTGCATCCCGCTCGAACCGTGACCTGGCCGCCGTCCGCGAACTCGACCCCCTGCTCCAGGACTTCGCCACCTGGCTCACCGCCCACCACGAGCAGCTGCGCGCCGCTCTCGGCACCTGAGCGGACCGCGACCGCAGCAGGGAGGCGCGGCATATCCGCCGCCTGCGCCGAACTCGGAGCCGGCCGTCGCCGCCAGCCGGCTCGCCGCACTGCGCAACCTCGCCGAACACGCGGCGTTGCCCGTCCGCACCCGACGGCCTCAGCCGGTGGGCGGGCGGCAGTGTCTGCGAAGGGCTCTACCGCACGGAGGCTGGGCGTGGCCGGAACACGGGAAGTCGTCCGCTCGCGGGCCGCGCGGGCGTGGGCGGCCAGTGCTTGGGGTCGGCGGGCAGATCGG
>NZ_JAFLNG010000670.1 GCF_017427025.1 Streptomyces sp. FH025 | reverse complement strand
CGGCGGACGTCCGCCGTCACGCCGAAGCCGGAGCGGCCGAGCAGCCGGGCCAGGTCCGCCGGGGTTCTTCGGCCGTCGGCGTGGTCGAGCAGTTCGCGTCGGCGGCGGCCGGGTGGGCGGTGCGAGGGGCGCCGGTTGTGCTCGACCGGGCGGACGGGCTCCGTGTCGAGCTGCGGCCAGGGCCAGATCCGGTCGAGGAGGCGGCGTCGGCGTTCGGCCTCCCGGCGCAGTCGCGCCGGGTCGACCGCGGCCACCGCCCCGAGCCAGTGCCGGGCATCGGGTTCGTAGCGCCAGGTGCCGCCGGCCCGGTCGGCGAGGACGAAGTAGGCGGCGTCGAACAGCGTTCCCAGGTGGCCGAGTTCGAGCTCGCCGCGGGTGAGTAGCCGGCGGTCGACCAGCGCCTCGCCGACCCGGCCCTGCGGGCCGTGGAGGCGCAGGAGCTCGGTCCAGTCCCCGGGGGTGGTCCGGCCGCACCCGGTGAGCAGGTCGGCCAGGCCGGGGGCGCGCGGGGACTCGGCGGCGGTCACCAGGCCGTCGACCAGGTACAGGCTGCCGAGCGGGCCGTGCAGGGCGCCGGTGGCTCGGCGGTCGGAGAGCAGGGCGACGGCCTCGGCCGGGGTCCGCGGCGCGACGGGGTCGGGCCGGGCGGTCAGTTCGGGCACCTCGGCCGGCTCGGCGGTCGCGCTCACCCCAGCACCAGCTCCTCGGCGAGCGCCTGGAGGCGGAACCGGGCGGCGGCGAGGTTGCCCTCCGCGCGGTCCAGCCAGAGGTGCAGGACGATTCGGCTGTCGAAGACGGTGTCGATGAAGCGGATCAGGTGGTAACTGCGACCGGTGGTGACGATGATGTCCTCCAACGGGGAGCTCCGGTCCTCTCCCGTGGTGAAGGTCTGGCTCTCAACGGCCGCTCGCACCAAGTCGGTTGCCTCGGCGGCGGAGGTCTCGTGGTCGCCGCTCGGGCTGTCGCCGAGACTGCCGAGGGCGAGTCCGCTGCTCCAGTCGACCAGGCTCGCGGCGCGCGCCCCGGCGATCGCCATCGCCCCGGAGAGGCATTCGTCGATACCCGGCACACCGGCTCCTTCGCGGGGTCTGGGCGGCCGGGCGCAGCACGGCTCCGGCCGGTTCGCCACCAGCAGTGGCAGGTTCGACACGGAAGGCTACTGGCGGATCTCATCCGACGAACATTCCAATGGCATATTCACACCAGCAACGGCCAGTTCGAGCCAAGATATGACGACACGTCAGACCTGCCCGAGAGGCAAACCCGCTGGCCGGTCGGCCGCCCCGGACGGCCGTTCACCGGCCACCTGGCACAGGACCTTGGCCGGTATCCGGCCAAGGTGGCGAGTTTCGAACCCGAAAGTGCGATAAGAGGCCGCACCTGGAACGGAGATGGCGCCACAGGCGCGGCGAAGCGGACACGACGAAGGGGCTCGTTCCGTTGGACGGAACGAGCCCCTTCGAGTTGGAGCGCCAGGCCCGGGTCGCACGGACTCTTCCTACTGAAAGTAGGACGTGCTCTGGTAGCACCGCTGACGCCTGCTCGGGAGGTCTTGCTTTCCGAAGATCACTTCCTCCCGACGAGAAGAACAGTAGCAGGTCATCACGCCTGGTCAGAAATCGAAGGACGGCCGAACGGGACCGGACGGGAGCCCCCGGGGCCCGACCGGGCCGAACGGCCTCACGACCGGTCCAGCAGCGCCCGGTAGCCGGCGATCAGGGCGGTGAGGCCGAGGTCGAAGGCCTGGTCGGCACGCTCGCGCCCGGCGGGCACGGCGTCCAGGGCCTCGGCCAGTCGGGGGGTGGCCGCGCGGTCGACGGCGTCCACCATGACGTCCGGGGCGACGAGGTCCAGGGCCGAACCGAGGATGAAGCTCTCCAGGGCCGTGATCACGCCCATCACGTCACCGGCGGCGAAACCGGCGCCCTCCAAGGTGGCGACGGCCCGTTCGTACAGCTCGTGCATGAACGATTCGGCGAGCGGGGCGGTGGCGAGCAGCCGGACGATCCCCGGGTGCTCGGCGAAGGCGTCCCGGTAGGCGTGCGCCCAGGTGCGCAGCGCGGCGTCCCAGGGCTGGTCCCACATCGACTGCTCGCCGATCGTGCGCACCAGCTCGGCGCGCATCAGGGCGACTATCTCGGCCCGGCCGGCCACGTGGTGGTAGAGCGCGGACGGGCTGACCTTGAGGGCGCCGGCCAGGGCGGGGATGGTGAGGTCGCCCGCCTCGTCGACCAGTCGCAGCGCGGTGTCCACGATGCGCTGCCGGTCCAGCAGGGGTGTACGCGGCCTGGCCATGCCCGTTCCTCGTTCTCGCGTTCGCCGTGGGACTGGGAACGGCGGCCCCCCAGTCCAAGATCATCGTTATCCAAGAGTTACTGAATGGCTTTCAATAAAACTCTTCCGCACCCGCCGGTGCCGCGCCTACGGTAACCGAACCCCATTCGGTTTAGGCGGGCCACGGCAAACCGGCCCGCCCTTCCCCGGAGAGGACGCACACCCCCGTATGCGTGCCGACACGATCTTCACCGGAGGCCGGATCCACACCGGAGACCCCGCCCTCCCCCGCACCCACGCGCTCGCCGTCACCGCCGGGCGGATCACCGCCCTCGGCGACGCCGCGCTCGCCCTGCGCGACGAGCACACCGAGACCGTCGACCTGGACGGCGGCGCCCTGCTGCCCTCCTTCGGCGACGGCCACATCCACCCCCTGCTCGGCGGCCTCGGCCTGCGCGGGGTGCCGGTGCGCGACTGCACCAGCCTGGAGGAGGTCGTGGCGGCCGTCCGCGACTGGGCGCAGCGCCACCCCGAGGAGGAGTGGATCACCGGCGACGCGGTCAACCCCTGGCTGGCCGAGGGCGGGCTGTTCGACGCCCGGCTGCTGGACGCCGCGGTGCCCGACCGCCCGGTGCTGCTGCGCACCATGGACCACCACACCGGCTGGGCCAACAGCGAGGCGCTGCGCCGGGCCGGCTACGGGCCCGACACCCCCGAGCCCGTGGGCGGCGAGATCGTCCGCCGCCCGGACGGCACCCCGCTCGGCACGCTGCGCGAGTTCGGCGCGCTCAACCCCGTGCTCGCCCTCGTCCCCGCGCCCGCGCTCGCCGAGCAGGTCGCCGCGCTGCGCGAGACCACCGAGGCCCTCGCCGCCGCCGGGATCACCTGGGTGCAGGACGCCTGGGTCGAACCCGCGCAGGTCGACACCTGGATCGCGGCGGTGACCGAGGAGGAGCTGCCGGTACGGGCCGGACTCGCCCTGCTGCTCGAACCGGACGGCTGGCGGCAGCGGCTCCCCCGCCTGACCGCCGACCGGGACCGGGTCGAGGCCGCCGGGCGCGGCCGGCTCACCGCCCGGGCGGTCAAGTTCTTCGCCGACGGTGTGATCGAGTCCGGCACGGCCGCGCTGCTGGAGCCGTACAGCGACTGCCCGCACTCGCACGGCGTCGCCAACTGGACCGCCGCCGAGCTGGCCGACGCCGTCACCGCCGTGGACGCGCTCGGCTTCCAGCCGCACATCCACGCGATCGGCGACCACGGCGTGCGGATCGCGCTGGACGCCGTCGAGGCCGCCGCGCGCCGCAACGGGCAGCGCGCCCGCCGACCGGTGATCGCGCACGTCCAGCTGGTGCACCCGGACGACCTGGCGCGCTTCGCCGAGCTCGGGGTGATCGCCAACTTCGAGCCGTTGTGGGCGCAGACCGACCCGCTGATGACCGAGCTCACCCTGCCCCGGATCGGCCCCGAGCGCGGCGCCCGGCAGTACCAGATCGCCGCCCTGCTGCGCGACGGCGCCCGGGTCTCCTTCGGCAGCGACTGGCCGGTCACCCGCTACGAACCGCTCGCCGGGCTGGCCACCGCCGTCACCCGGCAGACCCCGGACGGCCTGCCGGCGGGCGGCTGGCTGCCCGAGGAGCGGATCGGGCTCGCCGAGGCGCTGGCCGCGTACTCGGCGGGCGTGGCGCACCAGGCCTTCGAGGAGGCCGAGTGGGGTGTGCTGCGACCGGGCCTGCGGGCCGACCTGGTCCATCTGGCGACCGACCCGTACGCCGTCCCGGCCACCGAGCTGGCCTCGGTCGAGGTGGCCGGCACCTGGCTCGGCGGGCGGCGCACCCACGGCGCCCGCGGCGCCCGCTGAGTCCCGCCGGGGAGCGCCGTGGCGTCCCCCGTGCTTCGGCGCGGCCGTTCCCCACGGCGGCCGTGCCTCGTTCCCCTTGACGGTCCCCCGCTGATCGGCGGCCGGCGCGCGATCGCCGTCGGCCGCTCTAC
>NZ_JAFLNG010000067.1 GCF_017427025.1 Streptomyces sp. FH025 | reverse complement strand
CGGAAACAGCGAAGCCGGCCCATCCGAGGATGAACCGGCTCACTGGAGGACCGGCATGCCGGTCTGCGCGTCAGCGCGAGACCTTACCGGCCTTGATGCACGAGGTGCAGACGTTGAGCCGCTTCGGCGTCCGCCCAATCACAGCGCGCACCGTCTGGATGTTGGGGTTCCAACGACGGGGGGTACGGCGGTGAGAGTGGGAGATGCTGTTGCCGAAGCCCGGCCCCTTGCCGCAGACGTCGCAGTTGGCAGCCACAGGAGTCACTCCAAGACTTCAGATCAGTTACTTTCGAAAACCCCGCCCACCCACCGGAGCACTCGCGTGAACCAGACCGGACAAGGGGGTGAGCCTGGACGGTTCCAGGCAACCGGAAGAGCATACAACGCTTGCTTCCGTCCCACGAAATTACCACGACCGGCTGAGTGATCGCTCCGGTCGCCGGTCGGGGCGGCCCTCCCCGGCCCCCGATAACCTGCCGGTATCACCCCTCGCCGTTCACTGTCCGGTCATCGCGGCGTCCCATCCGGAGGAGACCTGGTGCTGCACACGCTCGACGCCCCGGCCGTGCGCACCTGGTGCCAGCTCGCCCTGCGCGCGCTCGGCCAGGCACGCGAGGAGATCGACTCGCTCAACGTCTATCCCGTCCCGGACGGCGACACCGGCACCAACCTCTACCTGACCGTCGAGTCCGCCGCCGCCGAGGTGGAGAGCCGCTTCGCCGACCCCGCCGCCGACCCGGCCCCCGGGCTGGCCGACGCGGCCCGGGCGATGGCCCGCGGCGCCCTGGTCGGCGCTCGCGGCAACTCCGGGGTGATCCTCGCCCAGTGGCTGCGCGGCACCGCCGAGACGCTCGCCGAGGGCGGCGGCGCCGAACAGCTGCGGGCCGCCCTGCAGCGGGCCGCGGACTCCGCCTACCAGGCCGTCGCGGAGCCCGTCGAGGGCACCCTGCTGACCGTCGCCCGGGTCGCCGCGCGCGAGGCCGTACGGGCCGGGGACGGCCTCGCGCAGGTCGCCGACACCGCCTACCGGGCCGCCCGGGACGCGCTGCGGCACACCCCCGAACAGCTCGCCGTGCTGGCCGAGAACGGCGTCGTGGACGCCGGCGGGCGCGGCCTGGTGGCCGTCCTCGGCGCGCTCGCCGACGCCGTCGCCGGGCAGCAGCCGATGGGGCCGGTCGCGCTGCGCGGGGACGTCCGGCCGGTGGAGAGCTGCACGGCACACATCAGGCCGCCCGGCCCCGGCCACCCCGCCTTCGAGGTCATCTACCTGCTGGACGCCCCCGACGGGGCACTGCCCGCGCTGCGGACGCGGCTCGGCGCGCTCGGCGACTCCCTGGTGGTCGGCGGCGGCGACGGACTGTGGAACGTGCACGTCCACGTGGACGACGCGGGCGCCGCCGTGGAGGCCGGCGTCGAGGCCGGGCGCCCGCACCAGATCCGGATCACGCACTTCGCCGAGGCCGCCGCCCGCTCCGGCACCGCCGCCGAGCGCGGCGAACGCGAGGAGCGCGTACGGGCCGTGCTCTCCGTGGTGTCCGGCACCGGCCTGGCCGAACTGTGCGAGCAGGCCGGTGCCGTCGTCCTGCACACCGACCCGGACCGCCGCCCGGCCAGCGCCGAACTCGCCGACGCGGTGCGCCGCTCGGCCGCCCGCGAGGTCGTCCTGCTGCTCAACGACCCCGAACTGCGCGCCGCCGCCGGAGCCGCCGCCGATCAACTGCGCGAGGAGGGCGTGCGGATGGCCGTCCTGCCCACCCGCTCGCCCGTCCAGGGGCTGGCGGCGCTCGCGGTGCACGAGGGCGGCCGCCGCTTCGACGAGGACGTGGTCGCCATGACCTCCGCCGCCGGGGCCACCCGGTACGCGGAACTCGCCGTCGCCGAGGGGGAGTCCTGGACCATGGCCGGGGTCTGCCAGGCCGGGGACGTGCTCGGCCTGATCGACGGCGACGTCGCCGTGATCGGCACCGGGCTGGCCGAGGTCGGCGAGAGCGTGCTGGACCGGATGCTCGGCGCCGGCGGCGAACTCGTCACCCTGATCCTCGGCGAGGGCGCCGACAGCGCGCTCGCCGACCGGCTGGTCGCGCACGTGCGCCAGCAGCGGCCCGAGGTGGACTCGGTGGTCTTCCACGGCGGGCAGGAGTCCACGCCGCTGCTCATCGGGGTGGAGTAGTCGGGGCGGGGCGGACGCCCCGGTTTGTCGGCCCCGTGGTGTAAACAGGGGCCTGATGGGCGCTCTCGATGAACCACTGACCAAGCTCGTCGGCGACCGCACCGCGAAGGTGCTCGCCGACAGCCTCAAGCTGCGCACGGTCGGGGACCTGCTGCACCACTACCCGCGCCGCTACGTCGAACGCGGCCAGCTCACCAGCCTGGACGAGCTGGAGATCGACGAGCACGTCACCGTGCTGGCCCGGATCGAGAAGGTCACCCTGATCCCGTTCCGCGGCCGCAAGGGCGACCGCCTGGAGGTCGTGGTCACCGACGGCCGCAGCCGGCTCTCGCTGGTCTTCTTCAACCAGGGCTGGCGGCAGAAGGAGCTCAGGGCCGGCGCTCAGGGCCTGTTCGCGGGCAAGGTCGGCGTCTTCAACCGCACCCGCCAACTGGTCTCGCCGGACTACCAGCTGCTCGACGAGGACGCGGGGTCGGACGCCGCGAAGCAGTTCGCCGGCCGGTTGATCCCGGTGTACGGCGCCAGCGCGCAGATGCCCAGCTGGAAGCTGTCGATCTGCATCGAGACCGCGCTCACCAAGCACCTCGGCGACGTCGGCGAGCCGCTGCCCGCCGAACTGCGCGAGCGGCACGACCTGATCCCGCTGCCCGAGGCGCTGGAGCTGATCCACCGCCCGCGCAGCCAGGCCGACCGCGAGCGCGCCCAGAGCCGGCTGCGCTGGGACGAGGCCTTCGTCCTCCAGGTCGCTCTCGCCCAGCGCCGGGCCGCCGACTCCGCGCTGCCCGCCAAGCCGCGCAAGGCCGCCGCGGGCGGGCTGCTGGACGCCTTCGACGCCCGGCTGCCGTTCACCCTCACCGAGGGCCAGCGCAAGGTCTCCGCCGAGATCGCCGCCGACCTCGCCACCGAGCACCCGATGCACCGCCTCCTCCAGGGCGAGGTCGGCTCCGGGAAGACACTGGTCGCGCTGCGCGCCATGCTCGCCGTGGTGGACGCGGGCGGCCAGGCCGTCCTGCTCGCCCCCACCGAGGTGCTGGCCCAGCAGCACCACCGCTCGATCGTCGAGATGATGGGCGACCTCGCCGAGGGCGGCATGCTCGGAGGCTCCGACCTGGGCACCCGGGTGGTGCTGCTGACCGGCTCGATGGGCGCCCCGGCCCGCCGCCAGGCGCTGCTCGACATGGCCTGCGGGGACGCCGGGATCGCCATCGGGACGCACGCCCTGATCGAGGACAAGGTCCAGTTCCAGGACCTCGGCCTGGTCGTGGTGGACGAGCAGCACCGCTTCGGCGTCGAGCAGCGGGACGCGCTGCGCGCCAAGGGCGACCAGCCGCCGCACCTGCTGGTGATGACTGCCACCCCGATCCCGCGCACCGTCGCGATGACCGTCTTCGGGGACTTGGAGACCTCCGTCCTGGACCAGCTCCCGGCCGGCCGCTCGCCGATCTCCACCCACGTCGTCCCGGCGCTGGAGAAGCCCAACTTCCTCACCAGGGCCTGGGAGCGGGTCCGCGAGGAGGTCGGCAAGGGCCACCAGGCGTACGTGGTCTGCCCCCGGATCGGGGACGAGGAGCCCGCCGCCCTGCCGAAGGACGGGAAGAAGAAGCGCAAGGCGCCCGAGGACGACTTCGAGGACGTCGCCGACCTCGGGGCCGAGAGCGACGAACGACGGCCCCCGCTCTCGGTGGTGGAGACCGCCGAGAAGCTGGCCAAGGGCCCGCTGAGCGGCCTGCGGGTGGAGATCCTGCACGGCCGGCTCGCCCCGGAGGCCAAGGACGAGGTGATGCGCCGGTTCGCGGCCGGGGAGGTGGACGTGCTGGTCGCCACCACGGTCATCGAGGTCGGCGTCAACGTCCCCAACTCCACCGCGATGGTCATCATGGACGCCGACCGCTTCGGCGTCTCCCAGCTCCACCAGCTGCGCGGCCGGGTCGGCCGCGGCAGCGCGGCGGGCCTGTGCCTGCTGGTCAGCGACATGCCTGCGGGCAGCGCCGCCCGGGCCCGGCTGGAGGCGGTGGCCGGGACCCTGGACGGCTTCGAGCTGTCCCGGATCGACCTCGAACAGCGCCGCGAGGGCGACGTGCTCGGCCAGGCGCAGTCCGGGGTGAAGTCCTCGCTCAAGGTGCTCTCGGTGCTGGAGGACGAGGAGGTCATCCTCACCGCCCGGACGGAAGCCACCCGGCTGGTCGCCGAGGACCCGGACCTCGCCGCCCACCCGGAGCTGCGCACCGCGCTGGAGAGCCTGCTCGACGAGGACCGCGCCGCCTACATGGAGAAGGGCTGACCGGGCATGGAGTAGGGCTGACCGGGCCCGCGCGGCCCGGGAATTGTCAGACCCCCGGGAGAGAATGAAGGTGTTCAGGGCGCACCCTCAAGGTGCGTACCTGGCACGACACTTGGGGGTCCTGCCATGGCATTCCGTCATCTCAACGAGCTCCCGCTGGGCGACAAGGTCTTCCGGATCGAACTCTCCAGCGACGACGACCGAGAGGTCACCCTCACCCTGACCGGCTGGCGCGAGGGGGCGGCCGCCGAGCCGCTCGCCTCGGGCCGGCTCCGCCTGCCGGTCGAGGACGTCGCCTCGCTGCGGATCGCGCTCAACCGCGCGCTGCGGGCGCTGGCGATCGTCGCCGACGTCTCCGAGCCCATCCCCGACCGCGACGTGCTGCGCGAGCTGTACCCGGGGCACGGCGCCCCCTGGGTGCCGCAGCACGAGGAGGAGCTGGTCCGGCGCTTCCACGACGGCGAGACCGTCGCCCGGATCGCGGCCCGCTTCGGCCGTACGCCCGACTCCGTCCGGACCAAGCTGCGCGAGCTCGGGCACGACCCGCGCCGCCCCGAGTTCTGCCCGCCCGACGGCTGCCTGTCCTGGTCCCGCTACGCCTCGCCGGCGCTGCTCGGCGCGGCGGTCCCGGGCCAGGGGGCGGGTTCCGAGGCGAGCTGACCGTCCGGGTGCGCGGGTGCGGTCCGTCGGGCCGCACCCGCTCGGCGTGAGCGCGGTGGGTCGATCGGGATAGCGTGGTCGGGCAGCGACGAAAGGACCTTCCACCACCATGACCCGCGTGATCGCCGGGGCGGCCGGCGGCCGCCGACTGGCCGTACCGCCCGGCCGGGGCACCCGCCCGACCTCCGACAAGGCCCGTGAGGCGATGTTCTCCACCCTGGAGGCGTTGCGCGGGCCCCTGCACGGGGCCCGGATGCTGGACCTGTTCGGCGGATCGGGCGCGGTCGGGCTGGAGGCGCTCTCGCGCGGCGCGGAGCACGTCCTGCTGGTCGAGGCGGACGGCCAGGCGGCCCGGGTGATCCGGGAGAACGTCCGCACGATCGGCCTGCCCGGCGCCGAGGTGCGGGCCGCCAAGGCGGAGAAGGTGATCGCCGGACCGCCCCCGCAGGCCCCGTACGACCTGGTGTTCCTCGACCCGCCGTACGCCGTGACGGACGAGGAGCTGCGCGAGATGCTGATCACACTGTCGGCTGGGGGCTGGCTCGCGGAGGACGCACTCGTCACCGTGGAGCGCAGCACCCGCGGCGGTGACTTCGGCTGGCCCGAGGGCTTCGAGGTGCTGCGTTCCCGACGCTACGGCGAGGGCACGCTCTGGTACGGTCGCGCCGCCGCCGCGGCCGACGAGCAGGAGTAGCGGGCCGCGGCCCGCAGCAGCCGTCACCCCACGAGGGAGCACACACGCCATGCGCCGAGCCGTCTGTCCCGGTTCGTTCGACCCGATCACCAACGGCCACCTCGACATCATCGAGCGGGCCTCGAAGCTGTACGACGTGGTGCATGTCGCGGTCCTGATCAACCGGAACAAGCAGGGCATGTTCACCATCGAGGAGCGGATCGGCCTGATCGAGGAGGTCACCGCCGAGTTCGGGAACGTGGTGGTCGAGTCGCACCACGGCCTGCTGGTGGACTTCTGCCGGGAGCGCGACATCCCCGCGATCATCAAGGGCCTGCGGGCGGTCAGCGACTTCGACTACGAGTTGCAGATGGCCCAGATGAACCACGGCCTGACCGGCGTTGAGACGCTGTTCGTGCCGACCTCGCCGACGTACAGCTTCCTCTCCTCGACGCTGGTCAAGGAGGTCGCCTCGTACGGTGGCGACGTCTCGCACCTGCTGCCGGAGTCGGTGCACGGCCGCCTGGTGGAGCGGATCGCGGAGCGCAAGGCCGAGCAGTAGCCGGGCGGCTGTCCTTTTCTGCCGCTTCGTCACGGATTGTCCAGGGCGGTTGGGGTCGGTTCGGCTCGGACGTTGTGAGCTCGCCGCGCGGGGGCCGTACAGTCTGTATTCCTGCCCTGCGGTGAGGTGCACCGCGCCGGGCCTGCCTCCGCCGGACCGTCGGCGGCACACGGAAAGACGAAGCCCCGTGGACGTGCAGAACAAGGTCGACGAGATCGTGGCGGCGGTCGAGAACGCCCGCTCGATGCCGATGTCGGCCTCCTGCGTGGTGAACCGGGCCGAACTGATCGGCCTGCTCAACGACCTCAAGGCGGCCCTGCCCGCCGAACTCGCCCAGGCCCAGTCGGTGATGGCCGACCACGAGCAGGTGGTGGCCGGCGCCCAGGCCGAGGCCGAGCGGATCATCCAGGGGGCGCACGCCGAGCGCGGCTCGCTCATCTCCGACACCGAGGTGGTCCGCCGGGCCCAGGCCGAGGCGGACCGGATCCTGGCCGAGGCCCGGGCCGAGGTCGAGACCAAGCGCGTCGAGGCCGACGACTACGTGGACAGCAAGCTCGCCAACTTCGAGGTCGTGCTGACCAAGACGCTCGGCGCGGTCGGCCGGGGCCGGACCAAGCTGCGCGGCGACTCCAGCGTCTTCGAGGCCGAGCAGGAGGGCGAGACCGACGGCGAGGAGTTCCGGCCGCAGCGGATCAGCCCGAGCCCCGAGGTGGACGAGTACGTCGATGTGAAGCTCGCCACGCTGGAGAACGTGCTCGGCGCCACCCTGGAGGCCGTCGGCAAGGGCCGCGACAAGCTGCTCGGCAAGCGGCCGATCGACGAGCTGGGCGCCTACCTGGCCGCCGCCGACGAGGCCCAGCAGGCCAAGGCGCGGGCCGAGGCGGTGGCCGCCGGCTTCGCCGCGGACGCCGACGGCGAGGACCTCGCCTGGTACCGCGAGGACGTCCCGCAGCAGCAGACCTGGCCCGAGCAGGCCCCGGCCGCGGCGGGCTGGCAGGCCCCCGGGGCCGACCAGTACGCGGCCGCCCAGCAGCAGGGCGGGCAGTACGCCGAGGTGTACGGGGGCGGCTACGACCCGGCCGCCCAGGGCGACCCGTACCAGGCCCAGTGGGCCGAGCAGCAGCAGGGCGGCTACCCGCAGCAGCAGGACTACCAGGGCCAGCAGCAGGGCGGCTACGGCTACCAGCAGCAGGGCTACGGGGCCCAGCAGTACGACGGCTACGACTACCCCGCGCCGCCCGCGACTCCGCCGGCCGTGCCGCACCAGCAGCAGGGCCTGGACGAGACCAGCTTCTTCGACACCAGCATGATCGACATGACCCGGCTGAGGGAGCTCGGCGGGCGCTGAGCGGACCGCGTGGGAGTCTCCTGACGGGACCGAAGTTGGGCCTGGCGGGAGACTCCGGTAGTCTGACCACTCCGGCATCCCCATGTCCGGCTCTCGGCTTGCCCTCGCAAAGTCGACTTGTATGGGGAATCATCGATCATTTCCTATGGAAGTCAGGACACCTTGAACCGCCTCGACCACCGCGACCCCCTCGTGTTCGACACGCACGAGCTGGGACGTCGTCCGGGCGCGCTGCGCAAGGTGAGCCGAACCCTGGAGGCCCCCGAGGGCTTCGGGATCATCGACGTGATCGGCGTTCCGGAGAAGAGCCCGATCGAGCTGGAGCTCCGCCTGGAGTCCGTGGTCGAGGGCGTGCTGGTGACCGGCACCGCCGAGACCCACGTCGAGGGCGAGTGCGTCCGGTGCCTGGAGCCCGTCGACTTCGACATCGACGTGGACTTCCAGGAGCTGTACTACTACCCGGAGTCCGACGAGCGCCACCGCGCCCGGACCGCCGGGGCCGAGGACCTCGACGAGGACTCGGAGGAAGAGACTTACCGCCTGGAGGGCGACTTCTTCGACCTCCAGCCGGTGCTGCGTGACGCGGTGGTGCTCGCACTGCCGCTGCAGCCGGTGTGCCAGGAAGACTGCCTGGGTCTGTGCTCCGAGTGCGGAGCGCGCCTGAGCGACGACCCGACACACCACCACGACGCCGCCGACCCCCGGTGGGCGGCTCTGCAGGGACTCTCCGCCGCCCCCGGCGACGAGGGTGACGGAATCAAGAACAGCGACACCCGTGAGGGTCTCGCCGAGAACCAGGAGAAGTAGCCGTGGCTGTTCCGAAGCGGAAGATGTCGCGCAGCAACACGCGCCACCGCCGTTCCAACTGGAAGGCCGTTGTCCCGGCCCTCGTGGCGTGCGACCGCTGCCACGAGCCGAAGCTGGCGCACATCGCGTGCCCGAGCTGCGGCACGTACAACCGTCGCCAGGTCCTCTCGGTCTGATCGGCGGGGTGTACGGATCGATGTCGGACGGTAACTCCACCCGCAAGTCGTCCTCCGCCTCGAAGGGTTCTTCGGGCGGTGGCAAGGCCGGCGGGCCGGCTTCGACCGAATACGACGTCCTGGAAGGGCGCCTCGGGTACACACTTGAGCGCGCCCTTCTGGTACGTGCCCTGACCCACCGCTCGTACGCGTACGAGAACGGGGGTCTGCCCACCAACGAGCGCCTGGAGTTCCTCGGCGACTCGGTGCTGGGCCTGGTGGTGACCGACACCCTCTACCGCGTCCACCCGGACGTCCCGGAGGGCACGCTCGCCAAGCTGCGCGCCGCGGTGGTCAACTCCCGCGCGCTCGCCGACGTCGGCCGGGGCCTGGACCTCGGCGCGTTCATCCGCCTCGGCAAGGGCGAGGAGGGCACCGGCGGCCGCGACAAGTCGTCGATCCTCGCCGACACCGTCGAGGCCGTGATCGGGGCCATCTACCTGGACCAGGGTCTGGAGGCGGCCACCGAGTTCGTCCACCGGCTGTTCGACCCGCTGATCGAGGAGTCCTCTCAGCTGGGAGCCGGCCTGGACTGGAAGACCAGCCTCCAGGAGCTCACCGCCTCGGTGGGCATCGGAGTGCCCGAGTACGTGGTCATGGAGTCCGGCCCGGACCACGAGAAGACCTTCACCGCGGCGGCCCGGGTGGCTGGCGAGGACTTCGGCAGCGGCGTCGGCCGCTCCAAGAAGGAAGCCGAGCAGAAGGCCGCCGAGAGCGCCTGGCGCGCGATCAAGGAGAAGTACGCGGACCGGCTGCCCGCCGGCGCCTGACCTCGGAGTAGCCTTCACTCCTGCTGATCCCGTCTTCCGCAGGAGGCCTGTCACCGTGCCCGAACTCCCCGAGGTCGAGGTCGTCCGCCGCGGTCTGGCGAACTGGGTCGCGGGGCGGACCGTCGCCGACGTCCAGGTGCTGCACCCGCGCGCGGTGCGCCGCCAGCCGGCCGGCCCGGCCGACTTCGCGGCCCGGCTGACCGGCACCACCCTCGGCAGCGCCCAGCGGCGGGGCAAGTACCTGTGGCTGCCACTGGCCGGCAGGGGGGCGGGATTCTCGCTGATCGGCCATCTCGGGATGAGCGGCCAGCTCCTCGTCCAGGACCCGACGACGGCGGACGAGACCCACCTGCGGGTCCGGCTGCGGTTCACCGACGGCGGGCGCGAGCTGCGCTTCGTCGACCAGCGGACCTTCGGCGGCCTGGCGGTCGAGGAGGCCGAGGAGGACGACCCGGAGGGCACGCCGGTCTCCATCGCGCACATCGCCCGCGATCCGCTCGACCCGCGCTTCGACGACGAGGCCTTCGTGGCCGCGCTGCGGGCCAAGCGCACCACGGTCAAGCGCGCGCTGCTCGACCAGACCCTGATCAGCGGGGTCGGCAACATCTACGCCGACGAGGCGCTCTGGCGCGCCAGGCTGCACTACGACCGCCCGACCGCGACGCTCACCCGCCCGCAGGCCGCCCTGCTGCTGGCCCACGCCCGGGACGTGATGACCGCGGCGCTCGCCGTCGGCGGCACCAGCTTCGACAGCCTGTACGTCAACGTGAACGGCGAGAGCGGCTACTTCTCCCGGGACCTCGACGCCTACGGCCGCGAGCAGGAGCCCTGCCGTCGCTGCGGCACCGCGATCCGGCGGGCCTCCTGGATGAACCGCTCCAGCTACTTCTGCCCGCGCTGCCAGCGCCCGCCGCGGGCCCGCTAGGGTCCTGTCTCCTGGGCCCTTGCCGGGGCCGACAGAACCCGGGAGACAGGCCCCGGCGCTCAGTGCTTGGCGAGTTCGGGCCGGTCGGCGGTCGCCTCGCCGGGGGCGCCGTGGGTGTCCTGGCCGAAGTAGGCGACGCCGACCGCGGACACCACCGCGAGCAGGAAGCCGGCCACGCCGAGCCAGCCCAGGCCCGCCTTAGAGGAGTCGCCGAGCCAGAGCACGCCGACCGCGCCGGGCAGCACCGTCTCGCCGACCACCAGGGCGGCGGTCGCGCCGTTCACCGAGCCGATCTGGAGCGCCACGGTGTGCACGTACATGCCGCCGAGGCCGCCGATCAGGATCGCGTACAGCGCCGGGTCGGAGAGCAGCCGGCCGAGGTCGAACGGTTCGAGGCCGTTGAGGATGCGCACGCCGACGCCGAGGGCGCCGAAGCCGAGGCCGGAGAGCAGACCGGCGACGATCGCGCCCTTGGAGCCCATCCGTCGCACCAGCAGACCGCCGCCGACCAGCAGCACGGTGGTGATGATCAGCAGCCACCAGTGGAAGGCCATCGCCGCGTGGTGGCCGCCCTCCGGGCCGGCCGAGACGGCCAGCAGCACCAGCGCCGAGCAGAGCACGCCGATCGAGGCCCACTCCAGCTGCTTGAGCCGGATGCCCAGCAGCTTGATGCTCAGCACCGCGGTGATCACCAGGTTGGCGCTGATGATGGTCTGGGAGAGGAACAGCGGCAGCAGCCGGGCGGCCAGCGCGCCCAGTCCGAAGCCGATCAGGTCGAGCACCGTGCCGAGGATGAACTCCCAGGTGACGGCGGCCTTCGCGGTGGAGGAGAGGCTCGGCCCGCCGTGCTCGGTGGTCGAGGTGGTGGCGCCCTTGGCGGCCTCCTCCCGGGCGGAGCGGCGGGATCCGACGGCCTGCAGGACCGAGCCGGTGCCGTAGCAGGCGGATGCCGCCACGGCCGTGACGAGGCCGATGATCACCGAGCGCTCCGATCGGGAGTTGAGTCAAGAACAGGTAATGGGACCAGCGGTCCGGGACCAGTGTGCCCGTTCGCGCGGTACGGTCGGGACGCCCCCCGGAGTGCCCCCGCGATGCCTCCGACCGGCCTGGGCCCGCCGGGACGTACGTCCGGCCGCCCCGGGTGGTTCCCGTGCCCCACCCGTTTCAGGGTCGACCTGGGACATTTCATCCGTGAGTAGGGGAGTGGCTCATCCCTGAGAAGGGGAGCGGCCCCGGCGGACGGCGGGGACCCCTGGCCGTACCAGTATGCGAAGGGTATGGCGTGCTCCGGCGCCAGTCACGGTAGCGTCGAGGGCATGAGAACCCTTGCACGACGTTCCCGGGGCACCGGGCCGCTTGCCCTGGTGGCGGCGCTGCTCGGGCTGCTGCTCCTGCTGGCACCGGCGGCCTCGGCCGCCGGCGGGCTGAGCGACGCCTCCACCACCCTCAAGCAGGGCAAGGTCTACGTCGACCCGGCGATGACCAGCCGCTTCAGCCAGAGCCAGGCGGACGCCCTGACCAAGAAGATCGACAAGGCCGACAAGCCGATCTTCGTCGCGGTGGTCCCCGACGCTCCCTCGTACAACTCCAAGACGATCTTCCAGGACCTGCGCACCAAGGTCGGCGTCGACGGCGTCTACGCGGTCTGGCTGGGCGACAAGTTCGACGCCCGCGCCGACCAGGGCGCCCTGTCCAAGGGCACCCCGCAGCGCATCGCCGGTGCGGCCTTCCGCTCGCACCAGGGCGACATCGACGGCACCCTGAACGACTTCGTCGACCAGGCCGCCCCGCAGACCAAGGGCACCGGGGTCAACCACACCACCTCGATCGCCTGGGTGGTCATCCCGGTCGTGCTGGTGGCGCTGGCCGGCGCCGGCGTCTTCCTCCTCTTCCGCCGCGCCAAGAAGCGCAAGGAGGAGCAGGCCCGCGCCGAGCTGGAGCAGCTGCGCCGGGTCGTCGACGAGGACATCACCGCCTTCGGCACCGAGCTGGAGCGGCTCGACTTCAACCCGCGCGCCACGGACGCCGACGACGCCCAGCGCACCGACTACAGCCACGCCCTGGACTCGTACGAGAAGTCCAAGCGGCTGATGGACGAGGCGAAGAAGCCGGAGGACGTCAAGCAGGTCACCGAGGCGATCGAGGACGGCCGGTTCCAGCTGGCCACCCTGGCCGCCCGGCGGGAGAAGCGCCCGCTGCCCGAGCGCCGCCCGCCGTGCTTCATGGACCCGCGGCACGGCCCTTCGGTCAAGGACGTCGACTGGGCGCCGGCCGGCGGCGCCGCCCGTTCCGTCCCGGTCTGCCAGGCCGACGCGGACCGGGTCGCGGCCGGTCTCGACCCGGCGGTCCGCACCGTCGACACCGAGCACGGCCCGCAGCCGTACTGGAACGCCGGCCCGGCCTACGCGCCGTACGCGGGCGGCTACTACAGCAGCTTCGGTGGTGGCCTGCTGCCGGGCCTGCTGGTCGGCACCATGCTCGGCTCGATGATGAGCACGCCGGCCTACGCGGCCGCGCCGATGATGGACCACGGCTACCAGGACCAGTTCGAGGGCGGTGACTTCACCGGCGCCGACTTCAACGGCGGTGACTTCAGCGGGTTCAGCGGCGGTGGCGACTTCGGCGGTGGCGGCGACTTCGGTGGCGGGGACTGGTGACCCGCTGATCCGGGTGTGATGCGTCGCGGCCCCGCCGGTCTTCCGGCGGGGCCGTTTCGCGTTCGCGGCGCCCGAGGGTTTGAGAAGGCAACCCGGTGTGGCAGGCTGGCGGAGTGACCTCCGACACCTCCGCCCACGGCCTCCCTGTCGCCCACGGCCTCCCCGCCGTCCCCGGCCGGCCCTGCTCGATGGCGGCCGCGCTGCAGGTGATCGGCGAGAAGTGGGCGCTGCTCGCGGTGCGCGAGCTGTTCTACGGCAACCACCGCTTCGACCGCATCGCCCGCAACACCGGGGCGCCGCGCGACCGGCTGACCGCGCGGCTGCGGGCGCTGGAGGAGGCCGGAGTGGTCGAGCGCCGCCGGTACAGCGAGCGGCCGCCCCGCTACGAGTACCACCTCACCGAGGCCGGGCGGGACCTCGCCCCGCTCGCCCACGCGCTGCGCGCCTGGGGCGACCGCTGGCTGCTGCCGGACTCCCCGGTGACCTTCGCGCACGAGCCCGAGGGGCACGAACCGCACCCCTACGACCCCGCCTGGGTCTGCCGCACCTGCGGCCGGGAGGCCCGGCGCGGCGAACTGCACGCCGAGGTGCACAGCCCGGGTTGGACGGTCGAGGGCCCCGTGGAGCTGTGACCGCGCCCGCGGTTCGTTAGGGTCGGGGCATGCACGGTCGCGACGCCCACAGTGAGGAACCGGTCCGGGTGACCGCCTGGGTCCGGGGGAAGGTCCAGGAGGTCGGCTTCCGCTGGTGGACCAGGGCGCGGGCGCTGGAGGTCGGCCTGACCGGCTACGCCAGCAACCTCGGCGACGGCCGGGTCCAGGTGGTGGCCGAGGGCCTGGCCGCCGACTGCGAGCTGCTGCTCGCCCTGCTGCGCGGCCCGGACACCCCCGGCGCGGTGAGCGGCGTGACCGAGATCTGGACCGCCGTCGGCGCCGGCTACGAGGGCTTCGAGATCCGCTGAGCCTCCGGCCCCCGGCCCGGCCCGTTCGTGTCCCACACGTGTCCCGCTCCGCGTCCCGCGCGCGCCGTGGTCGTGCCCCGGCCGCGCCCGGAAATGATCCGCAACCGTCGGTGTCATACGGTTGCCATCCGGGCAGACTCGTGGTTGACTCCGCATCGAACGATGATCCACGAGCACGTGGCGGACCCGGGCCCGAGACCCCCAGGCGTGACGACACCGCCGGGCAGGTGACAGGGGCGCGGTAGCGTGCGGTGATCGTGTTGACCCGTACCGTCTTTGGTGAGACGCTTGAAGCCCGCGCACACGATCGCGTCTCCCGGTAGGTGCATGCCCTCGTGAGCCCAGCTCACGGTGGTTGTGCCGTAGTGCCCAGCCAGCACTTCGGGTGCGCGCCGCGCGTGCGTCCCCCTTCCCCCTAGACCTGTACCGTTCCGGTTCGGTCACTCAGCGTGGAGGACCATTCATCATGGCAAAGGCGCTTCTCGGGTACGTCGGCGGCCCCGACCCGCGAATGCTCTCCGAGATGCGACGGCTTCAGCAGCGCGTCCAGGACCTTGAAGCCGAGCTCCTTCGGATGCAGGCTGAGAACGACGCTCTCACCGCTGTCGCTGACGAGCACTCGCTGCTCAACAGCATCGATCTGGAGCAGCGGGAGCCGGCGCTCACCTGAGTCCCGCTCCGGTCCTCACAGATCGACGCCGCTGTGCACTGAGCCGCCCCGAAAGGGATGCAGCTTTGCAAGGGACGCCCGGATGTGGCGTCCCTTCGTCGTGTCCGACTCCGGATACAGTCGCACGCTGAGGCCCCTGGCGAGCGATACGAGGAGACCGGCCGCGTGCACCTGAAGAGCCTGACGCTGCGCGGGTTCAAGTCCTTCGCCTCCAGCACCACCCTGCGCTTCGAACCGGGCATCACGTGCGTGGTCGGCCCGAACGGCTCCGGCAAGTCGAACGTGGTCGACGCGCTGTCCTGGGTGATGGGGGAGCAGGGGGCCAAGTCGCTGCGCGGCGGCAAGATGGAGGACGTCATCTTCGCCGGGACCAGCGGGCGCGCCCCGCTCGGCCGCGCCGAGGTCAGCCTCACCATCGACAACGGCGACGGCGCCCTGCCGATCGAGTACTCCGAGGTGACGATCACCCGGACCATGTTCCGCAACGGCGGCAGCGAGTACGCGCTCAACGGCGAGACCTGCCGCCTGCTGGACATCCAGGAACTGCTCTCCGACTCCGGCATCGGCCGCGAGATGCACGTCATCGTCGGGCAGGGCCAGCTCGACTCCGTCCTGCACGCCGACCCGATGGGGCGACGCGCCTTCATCGAGGAGGCGGCCGGCGTCCTCAAGCACCGCAAGCGCAAGGAGAAGGCGCTGCGGAAGCTGGACGCGATGCAGGGCAACCTCAACCGGGTCCAGGACCTGGTGGCCGAACTGCGCCGCCAGCTCGGACCGCTCGGCCGACAGGCCAGGATCGCCCGCCGGGCCGCCGGCATCCAGGCCGACCTGCGCGACGCCCGGCTGCGGCTGCTCGCCGACGACCTGCTCACCCTGCGTCAGGCCGTCGAGGCGGAGGTCGCCGACGAACTGGCGCTGCGGCTGCGGCGGACCACCGTCGAACAGGAACTGGCCCGCGCGGTGCAGCGCGAACGGGTCCTGGAGGCGCAGGTCCAGCAGCTCGGACCGAGCCTGGAGACCGCCCGGCAGACCTGGTACCGGCTCTCCGCGCTCGCCGAGCGCACCCGCGGCACCATCGGCCTGGCCGAGGCCCGGGCCCGGCACGCCGCCGCCGGGGGCCAGGCCGAGGAGCGGCGCGGCCGCGATCCGGAGGAGCTGGAGCGCGAGGCCGAGCGGGTCCGCGAGGAGGAGGCCGCGCTCGCCGAGGCGCTGGAGGAGGCGCGGTACGCGCTGGCCGAGGCGGTCGAGCGCAAGGACGAGCTGGAACGCGCCCTGGCCGCCGAGGAGCGCCGACTGCGGGACGCCGCCCGGGCCATCGCGGACCGCCGGGAGGGCCTGGCCCGGTTGCAGGGGCAGGCCGCGGCCGCCCGTTCCAAGGCCGCCTCCGCACAGGACGAGATCGGCCGGCTCACCGAGGCCCGGGACGAGGCGCTGCTGCGCGCCGAGGCCGCACAGGGCGAGCTGGACGAGCTCCAGCGGCAGGTGGACGGCCTGGTCGGTGACGACGAGCGGGCCGAGGGCGGATACCGCCGGGCGAGGGAGGAACTGGCCGGCATCGAGCGGGAGTTGGCCGCCGCCCGGGAGACGGCCGGGGCCGCCGAGCGCGAACGGGCCGGGCTCACCGCGCGGCACGAGGCGCTCTCGCTCGGGCTGCGCCGCAAGGACGGCACCGGCGCGCTGCTGGCGGCGGGGGAGCGGCTGGCCGGGCTGCTCGGCCCGGCGGCCGCGCTGCTGCGGATCGAGGCCGGGTACGAGGTGCCCGTCGCGGCGGCGCTCGGGGCGGCGGCCGACGCGGTGGCCGTCGACTCGCCGTCCGCCGCCGCCGAGGCGCTGCGGCTGCTGCGGGCCCAGGACGCAGGGCGGGCCGCGCTGCTGATCGCGGGGGCGGCCGAGGTGTCCGGTGCGGCGGGAGAGTTGCCGGGCGGGGCCCGCTGGGCCGCCGAACTGGTGGACGGGCCGACGGAGTTGCTCGCCGCCGTGCACGGCCTGCTGGCCGGGGTGGCGGTGGTCGACGACCTGGACGGGGCGCTGCGGCTGGTCGCCGGGCACCCGGGGTTGTCCGCCGTCACCGCCGAGGGTGACCGGCTGGGCGCAGGCTTCGCGCACGGCGGCTCCGGCGGTGCGCCCAGTCTGCTGGAGACCCAGGCCGCGGTGGACGAGGCGGCCCGGGCGGTCGAGGAACTCGCCGTCCGCTGCGCCGAGTCGGCCGAGCGGCTGGCCGAACTCACCGAGCTGCGCCGGGAGTCGGCCGCCGAGGTGGAGCGACTCGCCGAGCAGCGGCGGCAGGCGGAGAAGGAGCGGGCCCAGGTGGCCGGCGCGCTGGGCCGCCTCGGCGGGCAGGCCCGTGCCGCCGCCGGGGAGGCCGAACGGCTGTCGGCCGCCGCGAGGCGGGCCGAGCAGGGCATGGCCGAACTGCTCGTCACGGCGGATGAGTTGGCCGAACGGCTGGCCGTCGCCGAGGAGTCCGCGGAGGCCGGGGAGGACGAGCCCGACCCCGCCGAACAGCAGCGGCTGGCCGAGGCCGCCTCCGACGCCCGGCAGGCCGAGCTGGAGGCCCGGCTCTCGGTGCGCACCCACGAGGAGCGGGTCCGTGCCCTCGCCGGCCGGGCCGACCAGTTGGACCGGGCGGCGCGCGCCGAACGCGAGGCGCGCGCCCGGGCCGCCGAGCGCCGGCGGCGTGCCGCGCACGACGCAGGGGTCGCGAACGCCGTCGCGGCGGGCGCCCGGCAGCTGCTGGCCTGCCTGGAGGTGTCGCTGGCCCGCGCGGACGCCGGGCGCGCGGCGGTCGAACAGGCGCGCGGCGAGCGCGAGACCGAGCTGCGGGACCACCGGGAGCACGGCCGCGCCCTCAAGGAGGAGCTGGACAAGCTGGTCGACGCCGGGCACCGGGACGAGGTGCTGCGGGCGGAGAAGCGGCTGCGGATCGAGCAGTTGGAGGCCCGCGCGCTGGAGGAGTTCGGCATCGACGGGGGCGAACTGCTGGCCTCGTACGGGCCGGACCAGGCCGTCCCGCCGTCCACCCCCGGGGAGGGCGAGGAGCCGGGGGAGCCGTACCCGTACGTCCGGGCCGAGCAGGAGAAGCGGCTCAAGGCCGCCGAGAAGGCGTACCAGCAGCTGGGCAAGGTCAACCCGCTGGCGCTGGAGGAGTTCGCCGCGCTGGAGGAGCGCCACAGGTTCCTCGGCGAGCAGCTGGACGACCTCAAGCGCAGCCGGCGCGACCTGATGGACATCGTCCGGGACGTGGACCAGCGGGTCGAGCAGCTGTTCACCTCGGCGTACCACGACACCGCCGCCCAGTTCGAGGGCGTCTTCGCCCGGCTCTTCCCGGGCGGCGAGGGGCGGCTGGTGCTGACCGACCCGGACGACATGCTCACCACCGGGGTCGAGGTGGAGGCCCGCCCGCCGGGCAAGAAGGTCAAGCGGCTGTCGCTGCTGTCCGGCGGTGAGCGCTCGCTGACCGCGGTGGCGCTGCTGGTGGCGATCTTCAAGGCCCGGCCCAGCCCGTTCTACGTGATGGACGAGGTGGAGGCGGCGCTGGACGAGACCAACCTGCGCCGGTTGATCGGGATCATGGAGGAGCTGCGGGAGAGCTCCCAGCTGATCGTGATCACCCACCAGAAGCTGACCATGGAGTCCGCCGACGCCCTGTACGGCGTGACGATGAAGGGGGACGGGATCTCGCAGGTGATCAGCCAGCGGCTGCGCGTGGGGTCATCTCCCGGCCGTCAGGCCGGGGGAGACCACGAGGAACGGCGGACGGCGAGCGTCCGTACGGTGACGGTCTAGAGCGGCTGCGGTCCATCCGGGCTCCGGTCACCGATACTGGAGCAGTTATGGAATACGTGATTCTTGCCGTAGTCATCGCCGTGATCGCCATCGGCGCGATCGCGGGCCTCGTCGTTTCCGGCAGACGACGCCAGCAGCTGCCCCCGAAGTCGCAGGCGCCGGTCATCACGGCGCCGAAGACCACCCCCGCGGAACCGCAGGTCGGCGAGGAGGCCGCGCCGCCTACCGAGGAGCCGCGCCGCACCGTCGAGGAGGTGCCGCTTCCCGAGGCTTTGGGCCCGGAGGCCCCGGAGACCGTCGAGGAGACGGTCGAGGTCGCCGAGGCCGAGGCGGCGCCCGCCGTCGAGGTCCCCGAGCCCACCGCCGGCCGGCTGGTCCGGCTGCGCTCCCGGCTCTCCCGCTCGCAGAACTCGCTCGGCAAGGGCCTGCTCTCGCTGCTCTCGCGCGAGCACCTGGACGAGGACACCTGGGAGGAGATCGAGGAGACCCTGCTCACCGCGGACGTCGGCGTGGCCCCGACCCAGGAGCTGGTCGAGCGGCTGCGCACCCGGGTGAAGGTGCTCGGCACCCGTACGCCCGACGAACTGCGCGGCCTGCTGCGCGAGGAGCTGGTCGAGCTGGTCGGCAAGGACGCCGACCGCTCCGTCCGTTCCACCAAGCACGAGGAGGGCCCGGCCGTGGTCCTGGTCGTCGGCGTCAACGGCGTCGGCAAGACCACCACCACCGGCAAGCTGGCCCGCGTCCTGGTCGCCGACGGTCGCAAGGTGGTGCTCGGCGCGGCCGACACCTTCCGGGCCGCCGCCGCGGACCAGTTGCAGACCTGGGGCGAGCGGGTCGGTGCGCGCACCGTGCGCGGTCCCGAGGGCGGGGACCCGGCCTCGATCGCCTTCGACGCGGTCAAGGAGGGCATCGCCGAGGGCGTGGACACCGTGCTGATCGACACCGCCGGCCGACTGCACACCAAGACCGGCCTGATGGACGAGCTGGGCAAGGTCAAGCGGGTCGTCGAGAAGCACGGCCCGGTGGACGAGGTGCTGCTGGTGCTGGACGCCACCACCGGCCAGAACGGGCTGATCCAGGCCCGGGTGTTCGCCGAGGTGGTGGACATCACCGGCATCGTGCTGACCAAGCTGGACGGCACCGCCAAGGGCGGCATCGTGGTCGCGGTGCAGCGCGAGCTGGGCGTGCCGGTCAAACTGATCGGTCTGGGCGAGGGTGCGGACGACCTGGCGCCGTTCGAGCCGGGCGCGTTCGTGGACGCGCTGATCGGGGACTGATCGAAGCGGGGCCGACCGAAGCCCCCGTGAGTGAAGGGTCCGCTCCCGTCAGGGGGCGGGCCCTTTCGCGTGCCTGCGCGCACGGCCCGGAGGCGGGCCGCCGCGTCGGAGCACCGCGGTCAGGACGCCATCCAGGCCGGCTCGGTGGTGCGCTCGCGGCTGCGGTGGCAGGCGTAGGCGAGGGTGCCGAGCAGCAGCC
>NZ_JAFLNG010000669.1 GCF_017427025.1 Streptomyces sp. FH025 | reverse complement strand
CTCGTCGGCCCCGGGCCGTAGGCTCGGAATGCCGGTCCGTCGCAGGAAGGAACACAGTCCGTGAGCGAGCGCAGCGAGCGAACAGTCGTGAGGTGCGCATGAGCACCCCGCCTTTCCTGACGTTGCCCGGATGCGCGCGGGCGGAGCGGGTGGTGACCGCGCGGGGCGGGTTCGCCGCGCTGCGAGCGGAGCCGGACGAGGCGGTGCGGGGGTCGGCGCTGCTGGTGCCGGGGTTCACGGGCAGCAAGGAGGACTTCATCGGGCTGCTGGAGCCGCTGGCGGCGGCCGGCTACCGGGTGACGGCCGTGGACCAGCGGGGGCAGTACGAGACGGGCGGGCCGGACGATCCGGCCGCGTACACGGTGGCGGCGCTGGGCGCGGACGTGCGGGCGCTGACCGAGGCGCTGGCGGCGGAGGGCGGGCCGGTCCACCTGCTGGGGCACTCCTTCGGCGGCCAGGTGGTGCGGGAGGCGGTGCTGGCGGCGGCCGCGGAGGGGGCCCTGCCGTGGCGCTCGCTGACGCTGATGTCCACCGGCCCGGGTGCGATCGACCCGGCCGAGGCGGCCCGGACCAAGCTGCTGCTGGACGTCCTGCCGGCGCTGAGCCTGGAGGAGATCTGGCAGGTCATGCGGCGGATGGAGGAGAGCGGCGGCGAGCCGAGGCCCGCCGTGGAGCCGGAGGTCGCGGAGTTCCTGCACCGCCGCTGGGTGGCCCATGTGCCGCGCGCGCTGGCCGTCACCGGCGCCCATCTGGTGGCCGCGCCGGACCGGGTGGCCGAGCTGGCGGCGGTGACCGCCGGGGTGCTGCCGGTGCTGGTGCTGTCCGGGGTGCGGGACTACGCCTGGCCGGTGCCGGAGCAGTCCCGGATGGCGGAGCGGCTGGGCGCCCGCCGGGTGGTGATCGAGGACGCGGGCCACTCCCCCAACGCCGAGCGGCCCGCCGCCACGGCCGCGGCGCTGGCCTCGTTCTGGGCCTGACCGACCCCTGCACCCGGAGTGGTCTGTACCACTTCTCGAAGTTCGACCGTCCTCAACGCAGGACAAAATTCGTTAGTTACGGTAATCTTTGATTCTGTCCGGGAATCATCGACCGGCCCGCACTCGGGCGCCGATCAGTCGAAACCCGGGCGTTACGGACGGGCAACGGCCCGGTAGCACCGCCACGGCACCGTGGTTCACGAGGCATTGGACGCACCAGGCAAAGCAGGGGGAGCTCTTGCCGCAGCAGACCGCCGCACGTACGCCCCGACCGGTCCGGCCGCACCGCCGGATCCGCCGGACCCCGCAAGGGCTGATACCGACTCAGCCGCAACCGCCCCGACCGACGGGGCCAGGAAGGGAGACGCCCATGACGAAGACCATGCGATTCGAGATCGTCCGACTTGACGACGCCAACGGCTCCGCCACCGACCGCCTGATCGCCGACGCCGCCACCGTGCAGGAGCTGGTCCAGGCCGCCGCCCGCACCGGCGAGCGCCTGCTCATCCGTCCGTGCCCGACCGTCTGACCCCGCGCGGCGCCTCCGACCGGGAGGCCTCACCCGCCGCCGACGAGCCGGGAGCATCCGATCCGGACGTTCCGATACCCGACTGACGCCCCGTCACCGCGATCGACGATGACGGGGCGTCAGTGTGTCCGGGGCCTGAGCCCGGGACGTTTGCCGCCTCCCGTCACGGGACATCCCCCCAACGGGAACCGCCCGCGCCGCACCCCACCCAGCGCCGGCCGGGCGTCCGCCACCGACAGGTGCCGCCGAGCCGTCCGTACGGGTGATCGTCCTTGACGCGGCGGTCCGGAGGGAGGAGCGTTGTCGGCTATGAGGGGCGAGCCAAGCTGCCCGAGGTGCGCCGGTCGGGTCCGCGCCCCCGGTCTGTTTTCGGACACCTGGCAGTGTGACCGGCACGGAGCGGTGCACCCGATGCAGCCCGTGCTGCCCCCGAGCGTGGAAGCCCTGGGCGTCGCCGTCGCCCGTTCCCAGGTCCCCGTCTGGCTGCCCTGGCCGCTCCCGGTGGGCTGGCTCTACACCGGCATCGCCCACGTCGGCGACGACGTCTCGGGCGCCCGCGCCACCGCCGTCGCCTGCTCCGGGCCGGCGCCGCTCGGCGGCTTCGGCGAGCTGGTGCTGATCGCCGAGGAGCTGGGGGTCGGGCTCGGCGCCCGCTACGCCGGACTGCCCGGGCCGGACCCGGGCGACTCGGTCGGTCTCTACAAGCCCGCCGACGCCAAGCTGATGGCCGCCGGGCGCCCCACCCCGATGTTCCACGTCCCGGACTCCCCGGACGACCGCGCGGTGTTCGTCGGCGAGGCCCGCGGACTCTGGCTCTGGGCCGTCGCCTGGCCCGAGCAGTCCGCCCTGGTGATGTACGACGAACTGGTGCTCACCGACCTGCGCGAGGCCGGCGCCGAGCTGGACCTGCTGCCCTGCGGGGCCCTCTCCCCCCGGTTGCTGGGCTGAACGTCCTATCCTGGGCGGCACCCACGAGCCTCCAGGAGTCCGCCCCGTGCGCATCGACCTGCACGCCCACAGCAACGCCTCCGACGGCACCGACAGCCCGGCCGAGCTGGTCGCGGCGGCCGTCGCCGCCGGCCTCGACGTCGTGGCGCTCACCGACCACGACACCGTGGGCGGTCACGCCGAGGCCGCCGGAGCGGTGCACGCGCTGCCGGACGGCACCCGGCTGACCCTCGTCCCGGGCGCCGAGCTGTCCTGCGTGGTGGACGGCATCAGCATGCACCTGCTGGCGTACCTGTTCGACCCCGAGGAGCCGGAGTTCGCGCGCGAGCGGGAGCTGGTGCGCACCGACCGCTTCCGGCGCGGGCGGGCGATCGTCGAGCGCTGCCGCGAGCTCGGCGCGGACATCACCTGGGAGCAGGTGCGGCGGATCGCCGGGGCCGGCTCGGTCGGGCGGCCGCACATCGCCAGCGCCCTGGTCGAGGCCGGCGTGGTGGCCACCGTCTCGGACGCGTTCACCCCGGACTGGCTCGCCAACGGCGGCCGGGCGGACATCCGCAAGCACGAGACCGACCCGGTCGAGGCGGTGCGGCTGGTCCGGGCGGCCGGCGGGGTGCCGGTCTTCGCCCACCCCGGCGCGGTCAAGCGCGGCCGGACGGTGTCCGACGGGGTGATCGCCGACCTCGCGGCGGCCGGGCTCGCCGGGCTGGAGGTCGACCACACCGACCACGACGAGGAGACCAGGCAGCGGCTGCGCGGCCTGGCCGGCGAGCTCGGGCTGCTGGTCACCGGCTCCAGCGACTACCACGGCAGCCGCAAGACCGTCCGGCTCGGCGAGTACACCACCGACCCGGCGGTGTACGAGGCGCTGCTGGCGCAGGCCACCGGCGCGAAGCCGATCGAGCGCTGAGCGGCGGGGCCGCCGCGCTCCGGCGTGCCGGGGCGCGGTGGCGGCGCACGACCCCTGCCGTACGCCCCGGCTGAGCGGGTGTCAGTCGAGCTTGACGCCCCGCCGGTCCGGATCGCGCAGGTCGGTGCCCTGGTCGAGCCAGCGCTCCTGGAGCGCGGCCGCGCCGTGCACCCGCTTCCAGCCCGCCTCGTTGGGCGTCATCGGCAGCAGCGGCAGGAAGCGCACCGGCTCGGCGGGTTCGGCGAGTTCCAGGTCCTCGACGAGGCCGCCCGGTTCGGCGGCCAGCACCGAGGTGAAGGGGGCGCCGTCCCAGAGCGGGGCGCCGAGGTCCAGCGAGCCGCCCGGGGCCACCACCAGGCCCTCGACCTGCGGGGTCGCGGCGAAGGTCGCGAGGCTGCGCAGCACGCCGTCGCGTCCGCCGCGCACGGTCAGCAGCAGTTCGACGCGGGGGCCGCGCAGCTGGTCGGCGACCGGCGAGGTCGGGTCGGCCATCGGCGCGGCGGACATCCCGAGCGTGGTGTAGCGGACCAGGCCCCCGGCGTCCGGGCCGAAGCGCAGCACCTCGATCCGGTCCGCGCCGAGGAAGGTGACGGCGGCGCGGCCGCTCGGCTCACCGAAGGTGGAGATCAGCCGGGCCTCGACGGCGGCCAGCACCGCCTCCCGGGAGAGCTCCGAGGAGCTGCCGCCGTGGGGGTCGCCGAAGAGCGGGAAGTCGTGCGCCATGCCGGTGAGCGTAACCCGGGCGGGCGCGCGGGCCGCGCGGAGGGCGGGCCCGTCGGCGCGTGGGCGCCCGAGACCGTCAAGGCTCGGGAAACCCCCCGGTGTCGATGCCCGGTCAGGTGCTAGGGTGAGCGACTGGCCACCGGGATCGTGCGTCCCGGGGCGGCGGAGCGAAGGAGGTG
>NZ_JAFLNG010000668.1 GCF_017427025.1 Streptomyces sp. FH025 | reverse complement strand
GGCTGTACCACATCCCGCTGGCCATCCGGCTCACCGGCCGCCTCGACACCTCCGCCCTGACCGCCGCACTGCGGGACGTGGTGGCCCGGCACGAGGCGCTGCGCACCGTCTTCCCGCGCCGCGGCGACGACAAGGCGACCCCTGACGGAGGCACCGCCGAACAGCGGGTGCTCACCCCCGCCGAGGCCGCCCTCCCGCTCCCGGTGAGCCCGGTCACCGAGGCCGAACTGCCCGAGGCGCTCGCCGCCGAGGCCGCCCAGGGCTTCGACCTCCAGAACCAACTCCCGCTGCGTGCCCGGCTCTTCTCCCTCGGCCCGGAGCAGCACGTGCTCTCCCTGGTGCTGCACCACATCGCCGCCGACGGCTGGTCGCTCGCCCCGCTCGCCCGCGACCTCACCGCCTGCTACCGCGCCCGCCGCGACGGCCACGACGCCGAGCTCCCGCCGCTGCCCGTCCAGTACGCCGACCACACGCTCTGGCAGCGCGAACTGCTCGGCGCGCAGAGCGACCCCGACAGCGAGCTCTCCCGCCAACTCCGCTACTGGACCGACCGGTTGAACGGCCTTCCGGAGGAGCTGGCACTCCCCTTCGACCACCCGCGCGGCACCTCGGCCGACCACCGCGGCGAGGTCCTGCGCACCACCGTGCCACCGCGGCTCGCCGAGCGGCTGCGGCACTCGGCCGCCGACTGGGCGGTCAGCCCCTTCATGCTGCTGCGCACCGCCCTCGCCGCGCTGCTCACCCGGCTCGGCGCGGGCACCGACATCCCGCTCGGAGGCCCGATCGCCGGCCGCACCGACGCGCAACTCGACGATCTGGTCGGCATGTTCGTCAACACCCTGGTGCTGCGCACCGACACTTCCCCTCGCTCCGCTGGGGATACCCCTACCGGCGACCCCGGGATGCGCGAACTCGCCGAGCGGGTGCGGGAGTCGGACCTCGCCGCGTACCAGCACCAGGACCTGCCCTTCGAGAAGCTGGTCGAGGTGCTCAACCCGGAGCGCTCGATGGCCCGGCACCCGCTGTTCCAGGTGATGATCGGCCACCAGCAGGCCACCCGGGCGCCCGAGGCCGACGACCCGGAGCTGACCGTCACCGAGCAGCCCGTCCCGGTCCGGACCGCCAAGTGGGACCTCTCCTTCCAGTTCACCGAGGCCCCCGACGCCCTCACCCTCGACGTCGAGTACCGCACCGACCTCTTCGAGCCCGCCACCGCCCGCCGGATCACCGAGGCCTACCTGCGGCTGCTCGCCGCCGGCCTCGCCGAGCCGGCCACCCCGCTCTCCCGGCTGGACCTCATCGACCCCGCGGAGCAGGCCGAACTGCTCGCTCTCGGCACCCACCGGCTGGGCACCCCGCGCTCCACCCTGACCTCCCTGGTCGACCGGCGGATCGCGGCCACCCCGGAGGCCGTCGCGCTCGTCCACACCGTGCCGGGTCACCCCGACCGGCTGCGGTTCACCAGCTACGCCGAACTGGACGCCGAGGCCAACCGGCTGGCCCGGCTGCTGATCGCCCGCGGCACCCGCCGGGGCGAGCTGGTCGCCCTGCGGCTGGAGCGCGGACCGGCCGTGGTGCGCGCCCTGCTGGCGATCGCCCGCGCCGGCGCCGCCTACCTGCCGATCGACCCCTCGTACCCCGCCGAGCGGGTGCGCGACATGCTCGCCGACAGCGGCGCCCGGCTGCTGCTCACCGAGCGCTCCGTGCCTGCTCCCGACCTGCCCGACGAGGTCCACCCGCTGCTCCTGGACGCCCCGGAGACCGAGGCCGAGCTGGCCCGACAGCCCAGCGGCGCGCCCGAGGTCGCCATCGACCCGGACGACCTGCTCTACGTCATCTACACCTCCGGCTCCACCGGCCGCCCCAAGGGCGTCGCGGTCTCCCACCGCGCCGCCGTCCGCCTGGTGCTCGGCCTGCCCGAGCTGGCGCCGACCGCCGAGGACACCTTCCTGTACTTCGCGCCGGTCGCCTTCGACGCCTCCACCTTCGAGCTCTGGGGCCCGCTCGTCCACGGCGCCCGGCTGGCGATCCAGCCGCCCGGCCCGGCCGACCCGCAGGCCCTGGAGGACTTCCTGGCCCGGGCCGGGGTGACCGTCGCCTTCCTCACCACCCAGCTGGTCAACACCCTGGCCGACACCCGCCCGCGTGCCCTGGCCCCGCTGCGCGCCCTGCTCACCGGCGGCGAGGCGCACTCCCGCGACCACCTGGACCGGCTCCGGGCCGCACTGCCCGGCACCACCGTGTTCCACGTGTACGGCCCCACCGAGACGACCACCTTCGCCACCGGCCAGGACCTCGGCCGCGCCGACGGCACCGTCCCGATCGGCCTGCCGATCGGCGACACCGCCGGGTACGTCCTGGACGAGGCGCTGCGCCCGGTGCCGCGCGGCGTGGTCGGCGAGCTGTACCTGGCCGGCGCGGGCCTGGCCCGCGGCTACCTGAACCGCCCCGCGCTGACCGCCGAGCGCTTCACCGCCGACCCGTACGGCCCGCCCGGCACCCGGATGTACCGCACCGGGGACCTGGTCCGCTGGGACCGCAACGGCCGGATCGAGTACGTCGCCCGCGCCGACCAGCAGGTCAAGGTCCGCGGCTACCGGATCGAACTCGGCGAGATCGAACGGCTGCTGGCCGCCCACCCGGCCGTCGCCCGGGCCGCCGTCCTGGCCCCCGCCGACGCCGCCGGCCAGCGCCGGCTGGTCGCCTACCTGGTGCCCGCCGAGGGCGGCCCGGCGCCCGAACCGGCCGAGCTGCAACGCCACCTGGCCCGCTCGCTGCCCGGCTACATGGTCCCGGACGCCTACGCCGCCCTGCCCGAGCTGCCGCTGAACGCCAACGGCAAGCTGGACGTCCGGGCGCTGCCCGAGCCCACCCGGGCGGCCCGCAGCCGGCGCGCGCCCCGCACCGAGCCGGAGCGGCTGCTCTGCGCGGCCGTCGAGGAGGTGCTGGGCCTGCCGCGGGTCGGCCCGGACGACTCCTTCTTCGCCCTCGGCGGGGACAGTCTCCGGGCGATCCGACTGGTCAACGCCGCCACGAAGGCCGGGCTGCCGCTCACCCTCGGCGCGGTCTTCGAGCACCGCACCATCGAAGCCCTGGCGGCGAGTTCGGGACCGGCTGGTTCGGGACCGTCGGTGGCCGGAGGCGTCGACCCGCTCGCCCCGCTGCTGCCGATCCGGCCCACCGGCGACCGGCCCCCGCTGTTCTGCGTGCACGGCGGCCTCGGCTTCGCCCTCCCGTTCGCCGCGCTCGCCGAACACCTCGACCCGCAGCAGCCGGTGTACGGCCTCCAGGCCCGTGGCCTGTCCGACCCCGGCCCGCTGCCCACCGACCTCGGCGAGGTCGCCGAGGAGTACCTGGCGCGGATCCGGAGCGTCCAGCCGCACGGCCCGTACCACCTGCTCGGCTGGTCCTACGGCGGCGTGGTCGCCCACGAGATGGCGGTACGGCTGCGCGCGGCCGGCGAGCGGGTGGCCTTCCTGGCCAACCTGGACGCCTACCCCGACGACGCCGGGGGCGCGCGGCCGAGCGACGCCGAGTTCCTCGCCGACTTCCTGACCGAGGCCGGGGCCGACCCGGCCGGGCCCGCGGAGCTCACCCCGCAGGGCGTCGCCGCCCACCTCGCCGGCACCGGGGGGCCGCTTTCCGGACTGGAACCGGCCGTTCTGGAGCGGCTGCTGGCCGTCATGCGCAACAATCTGGAGCTGTTCCAGCGCTTCACCCCCGGCCGGCTGGAGGACTGCCCGATGACCCTCTTCGCGGCCGTCGGCGGCCCCCCGCGGCCGACTCCGGAGGAGCTCGCCCTGAAACTCAAGAGCTGGGAGCCGTACGTCGGTCCGGCCGTCCTCGCGCACGACGTGGACGCCGGCCACCAGCAGCTGCTGCAACCCGGGTCGGCCGCCGCGATCGGCGCGGTCGTCGAGCGGAGCCTCGCCGGCCTGCACCGCGACCGAGCGGCGACCCCCGACCACCGGTAGCGCCGGACCACCAGTAACGCCGGACCACCAGTAACGCCAGACCACCAGTAACGCCAGACCGCAAGCGACCTGACGAACAACCACCTGGAGAGAACCGCCATGGCGAACCCCTTTGACCGCGAAGACGGCACCTTCCTCGTCCTCGTCAACGAGGAGGGGCAGCACTCCCTGTGGCCGTCCTTCGCCGCCGTCCCGGCCGGCTGGTCGGTCGCGCTGGACGCCACCGACCGGGCCACCGCCGTCGCCCACATCGAGGCCAACTGGACCGACATGCGTCCGCTCAGCCTTCAGCGACAG
>NZ_JAFLNG010000667.1 GCF_017427025.1 Streptomyces sp. FH025 | reverse complement strand
CGCCGCCGCCCCCGGCTGCGGATGTCGGTTCCCGGGTGCAGACTCGCAGGTGGCCGGGGTTCGACCCGGGCAGCCCGGTCACTCCGCGTCGAAGGGGCACCTCATGCTGACCACCGCCTTCCCCGCCGGCTCGCCCTGCTGGATCGACCTGGGCAGCCCCGGCATCCCGGCCACCGCCGAGTTCTACGGCAAGGTCTTCGGCTGGACGTTCGTGCCCATCCCGGAGGCGATGGGTTACGGCTTCGTGCAGCTGGGCGGCAGGACGGCGGGCGCCATCGGCCCGATCGAGGAGGGCGACCGCCCCACGTGGACGACGTACTTCCTCACCACCGACGTCGACGTCACCGTGAGGGCCGCCGAGCGGTCCGGCGGCTCCGTCACGGTGCCGCCGACGGACGTGATGGAGGAGGGCCGGATGGCCCAGCTCACGGACCCGCAGGGTGCCCGGTTCGCGCTGTGGCAGCCCGGCAACACCCAGGGGCTGGATGTCGTCTCGGAGGACAACGCGCTGGTCTGGACGGAGCTGCACACCCCGGACCCGGACGGCGCCTTCGCCTTCTACCAGGGCCTGTTCGGCTGGCGGGCGGAGAACTTCGAGCCGTCGCCGGGCATGAGCTACCGGGTGCTCTCCACCGCCGAGGGCGACCAGCGGCAGAGCGGCTTCGGCGGCATCGCCCCGACGATGCAGGAGGAGCAGCCCGCCGCCTGGACGCCGTACTTCGCGGCCTCCGACGTGGACGCGCTGGTGACGAAGGCGACGGCGGCCGGCGGTTCGGTGCTGATGTCGGCCTCCGACGTGGAGAACGTCGGCCGGCTCGCCTGGCTGGCGGACCCGAACGGTGCGCCCTTCGCCCTGATCAAGGGTGAGCCGAGCGAGTCCTGACCAGGGCGAAGGGCACGAGAGGCGTCACCGCACCGGGTGCCCGGCCTCCCGCAGCGCGTTCTTGACCTCGCCGATCCGCAGGTCCCCGAAGTGGAAGACGCTGGCCGCGAGCACCGCGTCCGCGCCCGCCTCCACGGCCGGGGCGAAGTCGCCGAGCCTGCCCGCCCCGCCGGAGGCGATGACCGGCACGGAGACGGCCTTGCGCACGGCCCGGATCATCTCCAGGTCGTAGCCGTCCTTGGTGCCGTCCGCGTCCATCGAGTTGAGCAGGATCTCCCCCGCCCCCAGCTCGGCCGCGCGGCCGGCCCATTCGACGGCGTCCAGCCCGGTGCCCTGGCGGCCGCCGTGCGTGGTGACCTCGTAGCCCGACTCGGTCTCCGTGCCGGGCGGGCACCGCCGGGCGTCCACCGACAGCACCAGCACCTGCCGCCCGAACCGCTGGGCGATCTCGCGGATCAGCTCCGGCCGGGCGATGGCCGCGGTGTTGACCCCGACCTTGTCGGCGCCGGCCCGCAGCAGCTTGTTGACGTCCTCGACGGCCCGGATGCCGCCGCCGACGGTCAGCGGGATGAACACCTGCTCGGCGGTGCGGCGCACCACGTCGTAGGTGGTCTCGCGGTCGCCGGAGGAGGCGGTGATGTCGAGGAAGGTCAGCTCGTCGGCGCCCTCGGCATCGTAGAGCTTGGCCATCTCGACGGGGTCGCCGGCGTCGCGCAGGTTCTGGAAGTTGACGCCCTTGACCACCCGCCCGGCGTCGACGTCCAGGCAGGGGATGACACGTACTGCAAGGGTCACGGCTGATTGCCTTCCGGGGCTTCCAGGGTCTTTGCCAGCCCGGCTCGGTACGCGTCGATCTCGACCTCGACCATCATCCGGGAGTCGATCAGTCCCTCGACCACCACCATGGTGGCCACCGGGCGTGCGGCGTCGAAGAGTTCGCGGTGGGCGCGGCCCACCTCCTCGGCGTCGCGGACGTGGGTGATGTACATCCGGGTGCGGACCACGTCGTCCGCGGTCAGACCGTACGCGGCCAGGGCCTTGAGCCCGACGCCGAACGCGGCGAGGGTCTGCCCGTACGGGTCGCCCTCGTGCTCTATCCGGCCGTCCACCCAGGCGGTGGAGCCGGCCACGTGCACGTGGTCGCCCGCGGCGACCGCCCGGGAGTAGCCGAACTCCTCCTCCCACGGGGAGAATCCACCGATCCGGCCGCGTACGATCCGACCATCAGTCATCCGGAAACCGCCTCCAGGGCCTCTTCGAGGGTGAACTTCTGCTCGTAGAGTGCCTTGCCCACGATGGCGCCCTCGACACCCTCGCCGACGAGCGTGGCGATCGCCCGCAGGTCGTCCAGCGAGGAGACACCGCCGGAGGCGACGACCGGGCGGTCGGTGGCGGCGCAGACGTCGCGCAGCAGTTGGAGGTTGGGGCCGGTCAGGGTGCCGTCGCGGTTGACGTCGGTGACGACGTAGCGGGCGCAGCCCTCCGCGTTCAGGCGCGCCAGCACGTCGAAGAGCTGGCCGCCGTCGCGGGTCCAGCCGCGGCCGCGCAGGGTGGTGCCGACGACGTCCAGGCCGACGGCGATCTTGTCGCCGTGCTCGGCGATGGCCTTGGCGACCCACTCGGGGGCCTCCAGGGCGGCGGTGCCGAGGTTGACCCGGGTGCAGCCGGTGGCGAGGGCGCGGGCGAGCGACTCGTCGTCGCGGATGCCGCCGGACAGCTCGACCTTGATGTCCAGCTGGCCGGTGACCTCGCGCAGCAGCTCGTAGTTGCTGCCCGTCCCGAAGGCAGCGTCCAGGTCGACCAGGTGCAGCCACTCGGCTCCGGCGTTCTGCCAGGCGAGGGCGGCGGCCAGCGGCTCGCCGAAGGAGGTCTCGGTGCCGGACGCGCCCTTGACCAGGCGGACGGCCTGGCCGTCCCGAACGTCGACGGCAGGCAGCAGCTCAAGGCTCATCAGTAACAACTCTCAGACGGTCAGAGGGTGTTGACCCAGTTGGTCAGTAGGGCGGCGCCGGCGTCGCCGGACTTCTCGGGGTGGAACTGGGTGGCCCACAGCGGGCCGTTCTCGACGGCGGCGACGAACGGCTGCCCGTGCGTGGCCCAGGTGACCAGCGGCGGGTTGATCCGCGCGCTGTGGGTCTCCAGCTCCCAGTGCCGCACCCCGTAGGAGTGCACGAAGTAGAAGCGGGTCTCCGGGTCCAGGCCGGCGAACATCCGGCTGCCCTCGGGCACGTCCACGGTGTTCCAGCCCATGTGCGGGACGACCGGGGCGTCCAGCGGTTCGACGGTGCCCGGCCACTCGTCGCAGCCGGCCGTCTCCACGCCGTGCTCGACGCCCTTCTCGAAGAGGATCTGCATGCCGACGCAGATGCCCATGACCGGGCGGCCCCCGGCGAGCCGGCGGCCGATGATCCAGTCCCCGCGGACCGACTTCAGCCCGCGCATGCAGGCCTCGAAGGCACCGACGCCGGGGACGAGCAGGCCGTCCGCGGCCATCGCGGTGTCGTAGTCGGAGCTGACCGTGACGTTCGCCCCGGTCCGTTCCAGGGCGCGCTGCGCGGAGCGGAGGTTGCCGGAGCCGTAGTCGAGGACGACGACGTTCTTGCCCATGTTCAGGTGTCCAGTCTCTCTACGGGGCCAGGCGGGTCTACAGGCGCATGAGGCCGGAGCCCAGGCACATCACGGAGCCGATGGCCAGCACCAGGATGACGCCCTTCGGCAGCTTCTGCTTCCAGAACGAGATCACTCCGCCGGCCAGGAAGAGGCCGACGAAGATCAGAGCCACAGCGGACTTGCTCACAGCGCACCCTTGGTCGACGGGAGGATTCCGGCCGCGCGCGGGTCGCGCTCGGCGGCGTAGCGCAGCGCCCGGGCCAGCGCCTTGAACTGGCACTCCACGATGTGGTGCGCGTTGCGTCCGTACGGGACGTGCACGTGCAGCGCGATCTGCGCCTGGGCGACGAAGGACTCCAGGATGTGCCGGGTCATCGTGGTGTCGTAGCTGCCGATCATCGGCGCGATGCCCTCGGGCTCGGTGTGCACCAGGTAGGGCCGGCCGGAGAGGTCCACGGTGACCTGGGCGAGCGACTCGTCGAGCGGCACCGTGCAGTTGCCGAAGCGGTAGATGCCGACCTTGTCGCCGAGCGCCTGCTTGAAGGCGGCGCCGAGCGCGAGGGCGGTGTCCTCGATGGTGTGGTGGGTGTCGATGTGCAGGTCGCCGTCGGTCTTGACGGTGAGGTCGAAGAGACCGTGGCGGCCGAGCTGGTCGAGCATGTGGTCGTAGAAGCCGACGCCCGTGGAGATCTCGGTCCTGCCGGTGCCGTCGAGGTCTATCTCGACCAGGACGGAGGTCTCCTTGGTGGTGCGTTCGACGCGTCCGATGCGGGACATGAG
>NZ_JAFLNG010000666.1 GCF_017427025.1 Streptomyces sp. FH025 | reverse complement strand
GGCCACCCGCCTCCCGGCCGCCGCCCCAGGCCCGATCCCGGAGGAGTAGAACCGATCCGGGGTGGGCCCGGCGCAGGAGCGGAGCCGGGCCCACCCCACCAATCCGACAGGCTGGTGGGTCTTCCTCGGTCGGGCTCGGGGACGGCAGGACCACGGAGTGACGGCCGCCTACGACTGGACCTTCGGCACGCCGCCCTTTCGGCCGATCGAGAAGGCGATCCGGTACACATCCGGGAGATCGATCCGCCCGTCCTTGCGGCGGCGCATCACACCGAGGGCGATCAACTCGTCGATCAGCCGCAGGTGGTCGTCCGGGTAGCGAGGTCCGGTACGGACTTTCACTTCATTCCCGCCCGCATTGGCGCGGGCGGCCTCCCTGCCCAGCGTGGAGGTCAGATCCGAGGCCCGCCAAAGGTCCAGGACAAGCCCTTGGTCGATCGGGACCTGCTGGCCCGCCAGCGGTTCGATGACCGTACGCACCCAGGGCATGTCCTCACGGATCTCGTTGACGCGCGTCTGCGAGGCCGACTGGACGCCCTTGCGAATTCCCTCGTGGTGGATGGCAAACGGATGGCTCGCGTACTTTCCCCGGGTCTCGTCCACGGCCATGCCCAGCGCGTTGAGGAAGCTCCGGGGACTCACCTGCTCGACGCCGTCCATGAGGTGGTTGGGCAACCACGTGTACGTGATGCCCTTCCGGTAGTTGGCGCCCATGTACGGTCCGGCCAGTTCGCTGAAGACGGACGCCTGGACCTGCTCGTCGCCGAGCAGCGTTGACGGGAGCAGATGCCGTCCGGCGTGCTCGCTCCAGCTGCCGGTCCAGGAACGGAAGTTCGTGGACCCGATGCTGTCGTGGTTGCCGAGGTAGTGGAAGAAGAGACCGTACAAATTGGTGGTCGTCCACTGGAGGCTGGCGGCGTTCGAGGTCAGTTTTGATGCGTCCGGAAAGTGGAGGAGCGCTCCGTCGAACATGTCGGGCCGAATGAAGATCTTGCATCGGATGTTCTTGGTGCTCAGACGCATCTCCAGAGCCAGCTGGAGGATACCGGCGACAAGCCGGTCTGCTTGAGCCCGGTCCCGGTGGAGGTGCTCCAGCGCATCGAAGAGGATCATGTGCGTGGTCCTCTCCGACTGCGCCTGCTTGTCGGCCTGAGCGATGGTCCGGTCGCGTGCTCCCGGATTGCCCTGTACCCAGGCGATACGGTCGGTCCACTCCATGTTTCCCTGGAGCTCGGGCTGCCCGAGTGCAACGAGAAGCACGGCGTTCCACAGATCGTAGGCACGGACGCCGCTGTTCACCAGGTTTGCCAGTTCGCCGGCACCCGGGTACAGATCGGGATCCAGCATCGCGCTGTAACCAGGCGAAACCCTCAGGCTCCGGAGCCGCTCGATGCGGTACTCCTCGGCGGCGATGTCCCGCAGCTGATCGTCGAGCAGGGAGCGGCACCAGAAGGTCTTGCCCACTCCTCGGCCGCCCCGCACCACGGTGGTGTCGATGTGAAGTGCGAGACGGTGCGTATCAGGAGTGAAGAGGTTGAGGAGCGTCGGTTCGACCGTGTCCGCGTCCTGTGCGGGGGGCAGCGCGGAAACCAGCAGGTTCCGGTAGTCCTCGGCCTTGAGCGGGGCGGTCATCGCGGTCCTTCGATCATCAGATTGGTGGCGGTCTCCAGGAAGGCATCGTACGCGGCGCCAACGAGCGGATGACCGTCCCATCCTGGTGTGGAGACTGCGTCAAGGCCGACGAGTTCGACGGCGAACAGGATTGGGATGGGCGAATGCGGCGCAGACTTGTCCTCCGGGCTGGGGTTGAAGCCCGTGTCTCCGTCGATGAGGTCGTCATAGAGGACGGAGAAGCACTCCCAGGCGTGGTCTCGGAAGGTCTCCAGGTAAGCGGGTCCATCGGCGCCCGGGACCATTGAGGCGACCATCCGCAGCTTCTCCCGGATCTCCTTCGCCTGACCGGAGGAGAGCCATGCCGAGAAGAGATCGCGATAACCGGCCCAGGTCTGGCCGTTGTCGCTGCCGAAGAGCAAGGCGAGATCGCACAAGCGCGAGATGGTGACAGCGGCGATGTCGTGGATACCTGCGCGGCTGTCCAGAAGTACGACGTCGGGACGGCGGCTCTCCCGGGCGACTGCGTCCTCGCAGGCACGGACCGCAGCCTCCAGCCGGTCGGCGAAGGTGCCTCCACCGTGCCCGGGCACATCGGCGTAGACGCGGTTGAGCTTGTCCACGTAGGCGTACTCGGTGCCGGGCACCCCACGTCCTCGCGCAGGGGCGACCCAGAGTTCTCCATTGTCCTGGAGTTGGAAATGCGTGGCCTGCGCGACGAGGTCGAGCCCCTCCTCGTTTCCCAATGCAGATTCCACGAGTTGGTCGATGATCCCGTATGCGGGTAGTTGGTCCTCGGTGACCAGTAGCGGCCCCGAACCCGGGGATTCCAGGTCCAGGTCTACGACGAGGACACAGTTGCCCTTCTTGGCCAGGTGTTTCGCCAGCATGAACGTGGCAGTCGAGCGGCCTACCCCACCCTTGAATCCGTAGAGCGCGGTGCGCGCAGTACGCACGCCGCCTGACTCCGCCTCCGGAGTGCTCACACGGGCCCAGTCCGCGCCGACAACGGTGTTGTCGAGCCAGCGGATGCTGCCTTGGCCAGGTGCTGCGACGTAACGGAGTTCAGCAGCCGCCCGGGGTGACGCGAAGTATGCGTCCGGTTGGAAGAGACCGGAAGCAAGGAGCAGGGGTCGGTCGGCTGCATACCGGCCCAGGGTGCTGATGATCCGTTCACGCCAGACCTCTTGGTCGGCTGTCTCGACCTTGCACGAGCGGTCGTCCAGGAGCAGGGCCAGGCGGCCGAAGATGTCCCGCACGACCAGGACGTCGACACCGGATGCAGCTGCGTCGAGGGCCACGGCGAGCGCGAGGGGCCGGGCCTCGTCGAAGCGGACCGGGTCGGGCGGGAAGGTCACGTGAGTACTCCGTCGATGAGAGCCCGCTCGTGCAGGCCGAGAATCAGTTCCGACGCCGCGCGTCGGGCTCGCACATCAGCTTCAATGACGGAGGAGCCGTCACTGTAACGGTCATGCACGCTCCAGGTGGCGAAGGGAGTCGAAGCCGCGAGGATCGCGGACAGGGCGCCTCCGGTGCGCCCGTTCAGCAGGAGCGCGGCGTCGGCGATGACATCTCCCGCATCGGACCAAGCTTCCGGGAGGTGCTCGATGTACTTCGGCTTGCCGCCCTGCTGCGGGATGTACGGCTTGCTGGTCGGCTGGCCCCCCGGTTTGATCGGGGCGACCGATACCCGGGTGTACCGCAGCATGAGGCTCTTCAGGGCACATTCCACCGCGAAGCCGAAATGGTGGTCCGCGTTGGGCAGCCGGCCGTCGTCGTGCAGGTAGACCGCGTCGCTGTGGTGCCGTAACGCGGCTCCCGCGTAGTGGTCTTCCTTAGAAGTCTGGGACACGGCCTGATCCTAGGGGGCAGCCTTCCGAAGTCTCCACCGTCCGGACCACCGCCCTCGATGGGCCCTGTTCGCTGTCGTTCAGATTGTCAGTCAGGCTCCTACTGGTTGGTCGCTTCGGCCAGCACCTCGGCCACCCCGCGCAGTGGCCGGTACCCCAGGGCCGCGGTGGCTCGCTCGGACACGTAGACGCGGTCGACGGAGGAGGGCAGGTCCCACCCGAGCCGGTCGAACAGGGCCGCTTCGGCCGGCAGCCGTTCTGTGATGAGGGCCGCCGGGTCCCGGTGGAGTCGCTCCGCGTCCCCGGTCTGCCAGGGGTAGGGGCCGGCGATGTTCAGCACGCCGGTGGCCGTGGCGCTGTCGACGGCCAGCAGGTGGGCGCGCGCCACGTCGGCCAGGTCGACGCCCCGGTAGAGGCGGTGCCGGGCGAGCAGGGGCGCCGGCTCGGGGAAGCAGCGGGCGATCCGCAGGCACACCGTGGTCATGCCGCTCGCGCCGGTCGCTCCGAGCACCAGGCGTTCGGCGGCCAGCTTGGTCTCGTCGTAGATGTCGCGCGGCCGGCAGGCCAGGTCCTCGGTCACCCAGACCGCCGCGCCGTCGGACGGCACCAGCGCATGCCCGTACACCGAGGTCGAGCTGGTGAGGACGAAGCGGCGCACCCCGGCGGCCTCCGCGGCCGCCAGCAGCCCCCCGGTCGCCTCGACGTTCACCGCGTGGAACTCCGCGTCCGGCCGCACCCCGACGTGCGGCGCGTGCAGGGCCGCCGCATGGACGACCGCCTCCGCCCCGGCCAGTGCCCCGCGCCAGGCCGCACCGT
>NZ_JAFLNG010000665.1 GCF_017427025.1 Streptomyces sp. FH025 | reverse complement strand
CGGCCAGTGAGGGGGCGCCGCCGGCGCCGGACTCGTCGTTGGCGCCGGGGCGCTCGTCGGGGAAGCCGGCCAGGATCCGGGCGGTCTCCTTGAAGCCGCACAGTCGGGCGCCGCGGGTGGGCCGCACCTCGCGGCCGGCCCTCAGGTCGTCGACCAGCCGCCGGGCGCTCTCCGGGGTCTGGTCGTCGAAGAACTCCCAGTTGACCATCACCACGGGGGCGTAGTCGCAGGCGGCGTTGCACTCGATGTGCTCGATCGAGATCGCACCGTCCTCGGTGGTCTCGTTGTTGCCGATGCCCAGGTGCTCCTGGAGCTCGGCGAAGATCTGGTCGCCGCCGAGCACCGCGCACAGGGTGTTGGTGCAGACCCCGACGTGGTACTCGCCCGCCGGGCGCCGCCGGTACATGGTGTAGAAGGTCGCGACGGCGGTGACCTCGGCGGTGGTGAGGTCCAAGCGCTCGGCGCAGAAGCGGATCCCGGTCGGGCTGACGAAGCCCTCCTCGGCCTGCACCAGGTGCAGCAGCGGCAGCAGCGCGGAACGGGCCTGCGGGTAGCGGCCGATCAGCTCGGCGGCGTCGGCCGCCAGCCGGGCGTGCACCTCCTCCGGGTAGGGCGGGGCCGGCAGCGCCGGCAGTCCGAGTTCGACGTTGGTCACCGGTCCACGCCTCCCATCACCGGGTCGATCCCGGCCACCGCGACGATCACGTCGGCCACCTGGCCGCCCTCGCACATCGCCGCCATCGTCTGCAGATTGGTGAACGACGGATCGCGGAAGTGGACCCGGTACGGGCGCGTCCCGCCGTCGCTCACCACGTGCACGCCCAGCTCGCCCTTGGGCGACTCGACCGCCGCGTACGCCTGCCCGACCGGCACCCGGAAGCCCTCGGTGACCAGCTTGAAGTGGTGGATCAGGGCCTCCATCGAGGTGCCCATGATCTTGCGGATGTGGTCGAGCGAGTTGCCCATCCCGTCCGGGCCGACGGCCAGTTGGGCGGGCCAGGCGATCTTCCGGTCGGCCACCATGACCGGGCCCGGGCGCAGCCGGTCCAGGCACTGCTCGACGATCCGCAGCGACTGCTTCATCTCCTCCAGGCGGATCAGGAAGCGGCCGTAGGAGTCGGCGGTGTCCGTGGTCACGACCTCGAAGTCGTAGTTCTCGTAGCCGCAGTAGGGGTCGGTCTTGCGCAGGTCGTGCGGCAGGCCGGTGGCGCGCAGGATCGGGCCGGTGGCGCCGAGGGCCAGGCAGCCGGGCAGGTCCAGGAAGCCGACGTCGACCAGGCGGGCCCTGAACACCGGGTTGTTGCTGGCCAGTTTGTCGTACTCGTGCATCCGGGAGCGGATGGTGCGGACCGTCTCGCGGATCTGGTCGACGGCTCCGGGGGGCAGGTCCTGGGCGAGGCCGCCGGGGCGCACGTACGCGTGGTTCATGCGCAGGCCGGTGACCAGTTCGAAGGCGTCCAGGATCAGCTCGCGGTCCCGGAAGCCGTAGATCATCAGGGTGGTGGAGCCGATCTCCATGCCGCCGGTGGCCAGGCAGACCAGGTGCGAGGAGATCCGGTTGAGCTCCATCATCATCACGCGGATGACGCTGGCCCGGTCCGGGATGTCGTCGGTGATGCCGAGCAGCTTCTCGACCGCCAGGCAGTAGGCGGTCTCGTTGAACAGCGGGGTCAGGTAGTCCATGCGGGTCACGAAGGTCGTGCCCTGGACCCAGCTGCGGAACTCCATGTTCTTCTCGATGCCGGTGTGGAGGTAGCCGATGCCGCAGCGGGCCTCCTTCACCGTCTCGCCGTCGATCTCCAGGATCAGCCGCAGCACGCCGTGGGTGGACGGGTGCTGGGGGCCCATGTTGACGATGATGCGTTCGTCGTCGGCCCGGCCGACCGCCTCGACCACCTCGCCCCAGTCGCCGCCGGTGACGGTGAAGACCCGGCCCTCGGTGGTGTCCCGGGACTGGGCCTCCTCGGCGGCTCGTGGGGGCGTTCCCCGGGTCTCGCCCTGGGACTGTCCGCGGGTCTCGTCCTGGGACTGCCCGCGGGCCCCGTCCTGGGACTGCCCGCGGGTCTCGTCCTGGGACTGCCCGCGGGTCTCTTCGTGGGTCTCTTCGTAGTGCTGAGTGCTCATCAGCTGTACGACCTCCGCTGGTCGGGTGCCGGGATCTGGGCGCCCTTGTACTCGACGGGGATGCCGCCGAGCGGGTAGTCCTTGCGCTGCGGGTGGCCCAGCCAGTCGTCCGGCATCATGATCCGGGTGAGCGCCGGGTGGCCGTCGAAGACCAGGCCGAAGAAGTCGTAGGCCTCGCGCTCGTGCCAGTCGTTGGTCGGGTAGACGCTCACCACGGAGGGGATGCGCGGGTCCGCGTCCGGCGCGGTGACCTCCAGCCGGATCAGCCGGCCGTGGGTGATCGAGCGCAGGTGGTAGACCGCGTGCAGCTCACGGCCCTGGTCGCCGGGGTAGTGCACGCCGCTGACGCCCAGGCAGAGTTCGAAGCGCAGCGCCGGGTCGTCGCGCAGGATGCGGACGGTCCGCAGGAGGTGGGCACGGTCGATGTGGAAGGTGAGCTCGCCGCGGTCGACCACGGTCTTCTCGATCACCTCGACCGGATCCAGGCCCTGCTCCTCCAGGGCGCCCTCCAGCTCGTCGGCCACCTCGTCGAACCAGCCGCCGTACGGGCGTTCGCTCGGGCCGGGCAGCACGATCGGGGCGGCCAGGCCACCGAAGCCGGAGGTGTCACCGCTGCCCTCGGCGCCGAACATGCCCTGGCGGCGGCCGACCACCTCGACCGGGATCTCGCGCACCGGCTGCTCGCGGCGGGTCTCGGGTACCTGCTCGTTCATCGCAGCTGCCCCCGCATCTCGCTGATCGGGGTGGCCTGGAGGGCGAGGGCCTCGCCGAGCTCCTCGGCACGGCGCCTGTTCACGCCCAGCGGCTCGTGCTGGATCTTGTCGTGCAGTTTCAGGATGGCGTCCATCAACATCTCCGGACGGGGCGGGCAGCCGGGCAGGTAGATGTCCACCGGGACGATGTGGTCGACGCCCTGCACGATCGCGTAGTTGTTGAACATCCCGCCGGAGGAGGCGCAGACGCCCATCGAGATGACCCACTTGGGGTTGGCCATCTGGTCGTACACCTGGCGCAGCACCGGGGCCATCTTCTGGCTCACCCGGCCCGCCACGATCATCAGATCGGCCTGCCGGGGAGAGCCCCGGAAGACCTCCATGCCGAACCGGGCCAGGTCGTAGCGGCCGGCTCCGGTGGTCATCATCTCGATCGCGCAGCAGGCCAGACCGAAGGTGGCCGGGAAGAGTGACGCCTTGCGCACCCAGCCGGCGGCCGTCTCCACGGTCGTGAGCAGGAAGCCGCTCGGCAGCTTCTCCTCGATTCCCATCAGATCCCTCTCAATGCCCTCAAGTCCTCTGGTACGTCCGGCGGTACGCCCGGGGTGACACCCGGGGCGACACCCGGGGGGCGTCCGGCCCGTTCGAGCTTGTCCGCCCGTTCACAAGGGCGGCCGCCGCCCAGCGCTCAGTCCCACTCCAGGCCGCCGCGGCGCCACACGTAGGCGTAGGCGACGAAGACGGTGGCGATGAACAGGAGCATCTCGACCAGCCCGAAGATCCCCAGGGAGTCGAAGGTCACCGCCCAGGGGTAGAGGAAGACGATCTCGATGTCGAAGACGATGAAGAGCATCGCCGTCAGGTAGTACTTGATCGGGAACCGACCGCCGCCCACGGGCTGCGGGGTCGGCTCGATGCCGCACTCGTACGCCTCCAACTTGGCCCGGTTGTAGCGCTTCGGGCCGGTGAGTGAGGCCATCACGACGGAACCGACCGCGAACGCCGCCGCGATGGCACCGAGTACGAGGATCGGCGCGTAGGCATTCATAGCCCCCGCTCCCTCCGTCCAGTCGTCCTTGACTGCAGATCGGAACCGGCGGGTCACGCTGAGGTGAACCCGCGTTCCGGTTCCCGAGATCCACCCCATGTGAGGCAGTTCACAAAGCCTGGAACGAGCGCATCCTATGCCCGTCGGCTTGTGATCTGCGACACGCAGTTCATCGTCATCTTTGTGATCTACGACACCATGTGAATGGTGCTGAATGTGAACATGCCCAGAGTTGTCAGCGCAAAGGAGTCAAATGGTCACAAGCAGTCGCATTTATCTTTGAAGCGGCTGGTCGGGGGCACGTTCCTATATCAACTATGCGCCGCCGAGAGCAAATTTCCGGGCGTCATGTTGACGTGTTATAGCGGCTCACTCGGAGGGGTGGTGGGGCGATGAACGC
>NZ_JAFLNG010000664.1 GCF_017427025.1 Streptomyces sp. FH025 | reverse complement strand
GCCACGTGCGCGGCGGCGAGCTCGCCCACGGCGTGCCCGGCGACGCCGGCCGGGTGCACGCCCGCCGAGCGCCACAGCGCGGCCAGCGACACCATCACCGCCCAGAGCACCGGCCGCAGAACGTGCGGCCGGCCGAGCGAGGGGCCCTCCGGCCCTTCGCGCAGCACCTCGGCCACCTTCCAGTCCACGTACGGGGCGAGGGCTCGTTCGCACTCGGCGATCCGGGCCGCGAAGACCGGCGCCTCGTCCAGCAGGGCGGCGGCGGAGCCGAGCCACCCGGACTCGCCGCCGGTGAAGACGAACACCGGCTTGCGGCCCGCGGCCGCGGTACCGGTCAGGACGTCCCTGGTCGGCACGTCGGCGGCGGCCACGGCGAGGCCCGCGAGCAGGCCGTCCCGGTCCCCGCCCAGCACGACGGTCCGGTGGTCGAAGACCGTACGGGCCGTGGCCAGCGAGAACCCGATGTCCACCGGATCCGCCTCCGGCCGGTCGAGCAGGAAGTCGCGCAGCCGTCCGGCCTGCGCCCGCAGCGCCTCCGGGGTCCGCCCGGACAGCACCCACGGCACCACGGCCGGCGGTGCCGACGGCGCCGCGGGGACGGCGGCCCCGACCGGCGCGGGAGCCTCCTCGATGATGACGTGCGCGTTCGTTCCGCTGATCCCGAACGAGGACACGCCCGCCCGGCGCGGACGCTCCCCCGCCGGCCACTGCACCGGCTCGGTCAGCAGCCGGACCCGGCCCTCCGTCCAGTCGACGTGCGGTGTGGGCTCGTCCACGTGCAGCGTCGCGGGCAGCCGGTCGTTGCGCAGGGCGAGGACCATCTTGATCACACCGGCGAGGCCGGCGGCCGCCTGGGTGTGCCCGATGTTGGACTTCACCGAGCCCAGCCACAGCGGCCGGTCCTCCGGCCGGTCCTGGCCGTACGTCGCCAGCAGCGCCTGGGCCTCGATCGGGTCGCCCAGCTTGGTGCCCGTGCCGTGCGCCTCCACCGCGTCGACCTCGTCCGCGCGCAAGCCGGCGTTGGCCAGCGCGGCCCGGATCACCCGCTGCTGGGAGGGACCGTTGGGCGCCGTCAGACCGTTGGACGCACCGTCCTGGTTGGTCGCGCTGCCACGCAGCACCGCGAGCACCTGGTGCCCGTTGCGCCGCGCGTCGGACAGCCGCTCGACCACCAGGACGCCCGCGCCCTCGGCGAAACCGGTGCCGTCCGCCGCCGCGGCGAACGCCTTGCAGCGGCCGTCCGGGGCGAGCCCTCGCTGACGGGAGAACTCGACGAAGGTCCCCGGCGTGGCCATGATCGTCACGCCCGCGGCCAGCGCCATCGAGCACTCGCCGGACCGCAGCGCCTGCGCGGCCAGGTGCAGGGCCACCAGCGCCGACGAACACGCCGTGTCGACCGTCACCGCCGGCCCCTCCAGGCCGAAGGTGTAGGCCAGCCGTCCGGACAGGATGCTGGTCGCGATCCCCGTCATCAGGTGGCCCTCGGCCTCGGCACCGCCGTGCGCCAGCACGCTCATCTCGTACCCGGACGTGTACCCGCCCACGAAGGTGCCGGTCTGGCTGCCGCGCAGGGACGCGGGGTCGATCCCGGCCCGCTCGAAGGCCTCCCAGGAGAGTTCGAGGAGCAGGCGCTGCTGCGGGTCCATCGCCAGCGCCTCGCGCGGGCTGATCTCGAAGAACCCCGCGTCGAACGCGCTGGCGTCCTGCACGAACCCGCCGGCCTGGGTGTACGAGGTGCCGATGTGCGCGGCGTCCGGGTCGTACAGGGACTCCAGGTCCCAGCCCCGGTCGGCGGGGAACGCCGAGATCGCGTCCTGCCCGTCGGCCATCATGCGCCACAGGTCCTCGGGGCCGGTCACCCCGCCCGGGAACCGGCAGCTCATCCCGACGATCGCGATCGGCTCGTCGTGGGCCGCCGCCCCGACCGGGGCCGGGGCCTGTGCGCCCGTGGCCGGCCCGCCGCCGAGCCGCCCGCGCAGGTGCCCCGCGAGGGCGGCCGGGTTGGGGTAGTCGAAGACGAGCGTGGCCGGAAGCCGCAGCCCAGTCGCCGTGGTGAGGCGGTTCCGCAGCTGCACGGCGGTGAGGGAGTCGAAGCCCAGGTCGGTGAAGGCCCGGCCGGGCTCGACGGCCTCGGCGGAGGAGTGCCCCAGAACAGCCGCCACGTGGGCGCGCACCAGGTCCAGCAGCAGCTGGTCCCCGTCCGCGGTGGGCAGCGCGGCGAGCTGCCGGTGCAGCGAGTCCGCGCCCGCCCCGCCGGAGGCGGCGCTGCGCCGGGCCGGACGGCCGGCCAGCGCCCGCCACAGCGGCGGGACGTCACCGGTGCGGACGGCCTGCGCCCGCAGCCCGGCCAGGTCCAGCTTGGCCGGCACCAGCACCGCCTCGTCCCGGGCGAGGGCCAGGTCCATCAGCGCCAGGCCCTCGTCCGCGCTCAGAGCGGCGCTCCCGCTGCGGGTCATCCGGGAGCGCTCGGTGTCGCTCAGCTGCGCCGTCAGGCCGCTCACGTCCGCCCACAGGCCCCAGGCCAGCGAGGTGCCCGGCAGACCGGCCGCCCGGCGATCGGCCGCCAGCGCGTCGAGGAACGCGTTGGCCGCCACGTAGTTGCCCTGACCGGGAACACCGAACGTCGCCGCGGCCGACGAGAACAGCACGAACGCATCCAGGTCCAGGCCCAGGTCCTGCGTCAACTCGTGCAGATGCCACGCACCGTCGGCCTTCGGCCGCATCACCGCGGCCACCCGCTCCGGCGTCAGCGACGCGATGACCCCGTCGTCCAGCACACCCGCGGTGTGGACCACCGTCCGCAACGGACGCTCCACCGGAACCCGCGCCAGCAGCCCGGCCAGCGCCTCCCGCTCCCCCGTGTCACACGCGACCACGTCGACCGAAGCACCCGAAAGCGCCAACCCGGCGGCCAACACCGCCACCCCGGCAGCGGCCGGACCCGAACGACTGGTCAACACCAGCCCGTCCGCACGACCCGTCACCACCAGATGCCGGGCCACCAGACCACCCAGCGTGCCCGTACCACCCGTCACCAGTGCCGACTTGCCGCCCCCGCGGGGTGCGTGGAGGTCGGCGGGAACGGTGAGGACCAGCTTGCCGGTGTGGCGCGCCTGCTGCATGAAGCGGAACGCCTCCCGCGCCCGCCGCACGTCCCAGGCCCGCACCGGAAGCCCGGTCAGCTCACCGGCGGTGATCAGTCCGACGATCTCGCCGAGCATCGCGCCCAGCCGCTCGGGGCCGGCCTCGCCCAGGTCGAACGGCCGGTAGACGACCCCCGGATGCTCCGCCGCCAGGACGTCCGCGTCCCGCAGGTCGGTACGGCCCATCTCGACGAACGCCCCACCACGCGGCAGCAGCCGCAGCGACGCGTCCGTCAGCTCGCCCGCCAGGGAGTTGACGACGATGTCGACACCCTCACCACCGGTGGTGGCGAGGAAGGCCGCCTCGAACCCGGCATCGCGGGAGGAGGCGATGTGCGCCTCGTCCAGGCCCAGCCCGGCCAGCACCGGCCACTTGGCCGGGCTCGCCGTCGCGAACACCTCCAGGCCCAGGTGCCGGGCGATCCGGATCGCGGCCATGCCGACACCACCGGCACCCGCGTGCACCAGCACCCGCCCGCCGGCCTTCGCACCGGCCAGATCCACCAGGGCGTACCAGGCCGTCATGAAGGCCACGGGCACCGACGCGGCGTCGGCGTAGGACCAACCGGCCGGGATCCGCACCAGCTGGCGCGCGTCCGTGACCACCACCGGACCGAAGCCTCCGGCGGCGACACCCATCACCCGGTCACCGGCCACCAGGCCGGTCACCTCGGGACCGGTCTCGAGGACCGTTCCGGCGATCTCACTGCCCATCACACCGCCGCCCGGGTACATGCCCAGGCCGATCAGCACATCGCGGAAGTTCAGACCCGCCGCGCGGACCGCCACCCGGACCTGCCCCGCCACCAGCGGCTCACCGGCCCCCGGCACCGCCACGAGGGCCAGACCCTCCAGCGAACCACCGGCATCCGGCTCCAGCCGCCACAGACCACCCTCGGGCACCACCAGCTCACCCGCCGGGCGGACCAGCCGCCGCCCGTGGACCGCCTCACCGCGGACGGCCAGTTCCGACTCGCCACTGCCCACGGCGGACGGGAGCAGGGCGGCGTGCGCACCGGGCCCACCGGCGGGCAGGTCGACGAGGACCAACCGGCCGGGGTTCTCCGACTGCGCCGAACGCAGCAGACCCCAGACCGCGGCGGCCGGCAGATCGGCGATCCGCTCACCGGCCGCGGCAGCCACACCACCC
>NZ_JAFLNG010000663.1 GCF_017427025.1 Streptomyces sp. FH025 | reverse complement strand
GGGCCGCCGCCCACGGCGGCACCCTCAGCGCGGGCCCGCGCTCCCCGGCGGGCTGGCGGGTCACCTGCGAGCTGCCGGGGCGGTAGCGGCCGCCCATGCCGAGGGCGCCGCCACCGCCCCGGAATCAGCGTCCCCGACCGCCCCCGCGGGCGCCGCGGGGGCGGGTGAGGGTGAAGCGGTCGACCGGGACGAGGTCGCCGTACGGGCCGCTCACCGAGTAGTACGTCACGTCGATGGTCGTGTTGCCGCCGCGCTCGCCCGGCTTGACGTCGAAGGACGCGAAGCCGTACGGGTTGTCCGCGTCGCGGAAGGCGGACCAGGGGGCGTCCTCGATCACGTAGACCGGCGGCCGCTTGCCGGTGGCCGGGTCGACGGCACCGACGCCGGTGATCACCCGGGCCTTGGCGGGGCTGAAGAACAGCTGGTTGGACGGGGCCGAGGTGCCGCCGCCGCCGATGACCATGTGGACGGTGCCCTTGGTGGTGTCGATGGTCTGGGTGCCGGTGGCGACCGGGATCGGCGTGCGGGTGTCGGTCGGCTGCTGGCCGCGGATCGGGTGCGAGCGCTCGTAGTGGTGCTCGTGGCCGCAGACCACCAGGTCGACCCCGTACTTGTCGAACAGCGGCACCCAGGCCTCGCGGACGCCGAGGTCGGCGCCGTTGAACTTGTCGGCGGTGGAGATCACCACCTGGTGCATGCAGACCACGATCCAGTCGATGTTCGGGTCCGCGTTGGCGGCGATCAACTCCCGCTCCAGCCAGCGCTGCTGGGCGCCGCCGGAGTAGCCGTGGACGTAGGAGTTGCCGCCGTCCTGGAGGGCGACGTCGTCGTTGTTGAGGCTGATCACGCGCACCGCGCCGGCGGTGAACGAGTACCAGAGGCCGCGCAGTTCCTCGTCCGAGCGGGATTCCGGCAGCTCGAAGTAGGCCTGGTAGGCGCCGTAGCCGATCGGGCCGTTGCCCTTCTCGTTCTCGTGGTTGCCGGCCGCAGGCATCCAGGGGCGGTGGCGGGCCGAGCGGGTGTTGTTCTCGAACCAGTCGGACCAGGTGCGGACCCGGTCGGTGGCGATGTTCGCGTAGCAGAGGTCGCCGTTGAGCAGGTGGAACAGCGGGGCGATCCGCTCGACCCCGGCGGTGGTGTCGCCGGCGGCGAAGCTGCCGAGGTTGTCGTTCACGTAGCCGTTGGCGGTCTTCCTGCCGAGGGTCGGGGTGCCCTGGTCGCCGAAGCTGGTGAAGGTGAAGGCGGCCCGGCCGCGCGGGGCGGTGCGCACGGTGCCCAGCTCGGGGGTGGCGCCGTCGTGGACGGCGGCGTAGACGTAGTCCGTGTCGGGGCGCAGGCCGGTGAGCCGCGCGTGGTGCACCTGGACCTCGGTGCCGGAGGCCGCGTCCCGGTAGGTGCGGGTCGCGGCCTGCTCGGAGCGGCCGAAGCCTCCGTGGGAAGTCCCGTACATCACGCGGGGGTTGGAGACGGACGTGGTGGTGTGCCAGGAGACCACGACCTCGCGCGAGGCGTCCGAGCCGAACTGCAGGTGCAGCCCGGCCACCCGCGGGGCGCCGGAGCGGCCCGGCCGCTCCCACAGCATCGGGGAGGCGGCGGCCGGGGTGGCTCCGACGCCGGTGAGGGCCGCGGCGCCGGAGAGGGAGACGGCGCCGCCGAGGCTCAGGCCGGTCGCCCCGGCCAGGAGCCCGCGCCTGCTGACGGGGGGACGTCCAGTGGAATCGTTCATGGCGGTCAGCCTCACGGGCCCAGGTGAACCGCACTGGGCACGTGGCGTGAACTTTCCCGTTCGGCGGGTCGTGGGGGAGACTTCCGGGTGTGACGAGTGCGAACGGTGTGTGTCCGCGGGTGATCCGGACGCTGATCGCGGACGATCAGGAGGCCGTGCGACGGAGCGTACGGCGGATCCTCGACGCGCAGCCGGACATCGAGGTGGTGGGCGAGGCCGCCGACGGGCAGGCGGCGCTGGAGCTGGCGGCCGAACTGCGGCCGGACGTGGCCCTGGTGGACATCCGGATGCCCCGGCTGGACGGGCTGGAGGTGACCAGGCGGCTGTCCGGCTCGGTGCGGGTGGTGGTGCTGACCACCTTCGACCTGGACGAGTACGTGTACCCGGCGCTGCGGTACGGCGCGTCCGGGTTCCTGCTGAAGCGTTCCGGCCCGTCCCTGCTGGCCGAGGCGGTCAGGGCGGCGGCGGACGGGGAGAGCCTGATCAGCCCCTCGGTCACGGTGCGGCTGCTGAGGCACGTGACGGCGCCGCGCCGGCCCGCCCGGCCCGCCAGGCCCGCGCCGGCGGTGCCGCTGACCGAGCGGGAGACGGAGATCGCCGGGCAGGTCGCGGCGGGGCGGACCAACGCCGACATCGCGGCGGAACTGTTCATCTCCCCGGGCACGGTGAAGACGCACGTGGCCAGCATCCAGCGCAAGCTCGGGGTGGCGAACCGGGTCGGGATCGCCGTGCACGCCTGGGAGATGGGGTACGCGATACCGCAGTAATCACGCGGTCGTGCGCAGGAGCGCGCCCACGGAACCGAGGGGATGCCCCGTGGGCGCGCGGAACCTGCGAGGTGGGGGTGGCCTCCGGACTTGACGTCCTCCAGCCGGTAGTTCGATCGTCGACCGAGGTAGTACCGGCGGCAGACCCTGATCCGTCTCGATCTGTCGCCACCGCCTCCTGCGGTCGAACTTCCTTCAGCTACCTCGCAGGTCCATTTCCCATCATGCGCCTCCTACGCGGCGTGCACCAGAGGCAAACGGTTCGAATTCCGGCAAATCGCACACAAGGCGGTGGGTCCTGCGGTGCTCGGGGCCTTTGTGGCCCTTGTGGTCCTTGTGGCGCTCACGGCCGGGGCCACCCGTCCACGAAGTCGAGCGTCCGGTGGTACGGCCCCTCCGGCCCGGTGCTGCGGTAGTCCTCGGTGCTGCTGCCGGTCCGCACCGTGCGGTCCCCGTCGTGGCGCTGGGCGGTGGGGTGCAGGGTGTGGTCGACGGTCGCACGCTCGGTGACGTGGCCGCCGGTGGCCGTGGTGGCCTCGCGGTGGTAGCCGAGGTCCATCGCGGTGCGCTGGTCGGTGTTCCCGGCCGCGTCGTGGGTGACGGCGTAGCTGACGTCCAGCGGCTCGCCCTCGTGCACGGTGGTGGTGCGGTGCGGCCCGCCGCCCCAGGTGGCGGTGGTGCGGGTGAGGTCGGTGCCGTTGTGCAGGGTCACGCCGTTGCCGCCGTCGCGCAGTTGCTGGGCGGAGCTGAAGGCGAGGTCGTCGCGGACCTCGGTGGTGATCCGGCCGTGCGAGGTCTGCACCCAGCCCCGGGCGAGGTCGTGCCGGGCGGCGGTGACGGTCCAGTCGCCGCTGCCGCCGCCGTGGCCGGTGAGCCGGGTGTCGACGGCGGCCTCGGGGGCGACCCGGTAGTCGGTGAGCTGCCCGGAGGTGCGGTCGGCGCCGTGGTCGACCTCGGCGAACAGGTTGACCTGGCCGGTCCAGACGTCGTTGCTCTGCGCCTCGCTCGCGTTGACCGCGATGCCGACGGTGTGCGGGCGGCCGTCCAGCAGCAGACCGGCGTACGGGGTGAGGTCGAGCCGGTAGGCGGGCAGGTCGAAGGCGAAGACGCCGGGGACGGGCCGCCACAGCAGCGGGTCCCAGCCGCCGGTGTAGATCACCGGGTACGGCCAGACCGCGCCGGCCACCCGGCCGTCCACGGTGAGCCGCAGTTCGCGGAACGGGCCTTTGCCGCAGACGCCGAGGGAGGGGTTGGCGGCGACGAAGGCGTCCGGCGCGGAGGCGTACGCGAACTCCTCGCAGGCGCCGCCGCCCCGCGCGTACACCTCGGCGGTGAGGCGTTCGAGGTTCCGCGGGAAGGTGAGTTCGCGCCCGGCGGCCGGGGCGGCCTGGGTGAGGGAGAAGGGGCCGGTGGTGAGCAGCCGGTCGGCGGCGCGTGCGGCGGGCCAGCGGTCGTTCGCGGTGTAGAAGGTCAGGCTCGCCGAGATCCGGTAGACGCCGGTGTAGGTGGCGTCGGTGACGTTGGCGAGGTCGAAGGAGAACGGCTGCGGTCCGGCCGTGAACAGCGGGGCGTAGCGGGTGACGTCGTGTTCGACGTTCCACCGGATGCCGTCCTTGGAGGGCTCCGGGGTGGAGGAGAGCAGCACCTGGACGCCGCCGACGCGGACGCTGAAGATCCGGTCGAACTGCCGCCCGGCGACCTGCCCGTGGAGGTCCAGCACCACGGCGGACCAGGGTCCGGCGCAGTCGGCGGGCGGGGTGAGGGTGGTGGTGTACGGGGTGTCCGGCGGGTTGCCGTAGCCGTC
>NZ_JAFLNG010000662.1 GCF_017427025.1 Streptomyces sp. FH025 | reverse complement strand
GGGACGGGCGGCGGCTGCCACGTGTTCTGCGGCCACTGCCATTGTCCTCCGGTGGGCTGTCCAGTCATGTCGTATTCCTTCCGGAGCTGCCCCCCTGCCGTACCTTTCCGTGCTCAACGACTGCGCGGACCTGGGGACATGACCCAGAAGAGCGGACTTGGGGACATGACCCGGAAGAGGGGTCTGGACGGGCGCGGGTTGCCACCGCGCCACATGCTGGGGGCATGGAGACCAACAGCACCCCCGCGCCCCTGGTCGAGGTGGCCGAGTTCCGGACCGACAGCCGCTACCGCCTCGTCCACTTCGAGGGCCACGGCTGGGAGCCGCTCGCCCCCGAGGAGTTCGAGCCCCGTGTCCACCAGCTCTTCCCCGACCTCGACCCGCACGACCCGATCCGGGTGCACTGGGCCGACCGCCCCTGGGAGTGGCCCGCCTGGCACCCCGGCGAGGCCTGAGTGCCGGCCCGGCGCGGCCTCGACGCGCGCTCGGCGACGCCTGGAACGCGCGCCCGGCGAGGCCTGAACGTGCCGTCGTGAGGTCTGGGCCACAGATCGCCGGGCCGCCGTTCGCTACGCTTTCCGGGTGAGCGTGGATCACTTCTGGTGCCGCCTGCCCGGGCCATCCGTGGACACCTGCTCGCCGGAGGAACTCGGCGAGCTCGTGCCCCACCGCCGCGACGTCCGGTACGACCGGCTCGCCGCCGCCGGACTCGCCCTCGGCGTGCGGGGGACGGCCGTCCTGATGGAACTCGCGCTCACCGAGAACGGCCTGCATCCCGACCCGGCCTCCCGACTGCCCGTCTACGGCGGCGAACACCGGGATCCCGGGGCCGAGATGCCGGTGCTGCGCCCCGAACAGGTCGCGGCCGCCTCCACCTTCCTGCGGGACTCGGCGCTCGGCGAACTCGTCCGCCAGCAGGACACCGTGCTCGCCCGCACCGTCGCGCAGCTCCACTACCCGACGCCCTGGTCCGAGTCCTGGGCCGAGAGGGTCGTCAACGACCTGCGCGAACTGCGGGACTTCTTCGCCGTCGCGGCGGCGGCCGGTGACGCGGTGGTCGTCCGGGAGGCGGAGTGAAGGGGCCGGAGGGAACGGCGGGGTACGGCGAGCAGGCCGAGCAACTCGCCGTCCAGTACGAGAGCGTGAGCTTCGCGCAGGTGCACCGCTCACTGCTGCGCCGCCACTACCCGGCGCCGCCCGCCGCCGTCCTCGACGTCGGCGCCGGGACGGGCCGCGACGCGGCGGCCCTCGCCGCGCTCGGGCACCGGGTGGTCGCGGTCGAGCCGACACCCGAACTGCGGGCCGTGGGCGAGCGGTTGCACGCCGGGTCGGGCGTGCGGTGGGTCGCGGACGCGCTGCCCGAACTGCCGGTGCTGAGTGCCGGGGGCGAGCGCTTCGACCTCATCCTGATCACCGCGGTCTGGATGCACCTGGCCCCCGACGAAGGCCCGCCCGCCATGGACGCCCTGGTCCGTCTGCTGGCCCCCGGCGGCCGCCTCGCCCTCACCCTGCGCCACGGGCCCGTGCCACCCGGCCGCCGGATGTTCGACCTCCCTCCCGAGCACACCATCGCCCTCGCCACCGCCCGCGGCCTGCGCCCGATCCACCGCGGCGAACGCCCGGACCTCCACGGGCGCGAGGATGTGCACTGGACGGAACTGCTCCTTGAACGGCCCGGGTAGTGCGTCCCGTCCGGAGGAGACCATGTCCATAGCGCCCCGCCTGACGGCCGACCCGGTGCCGAGCCACCGGGCCATCGAGAACCTGATCGCACGCTACGCCGAGCTCGTGGACGACGGCGACTTCGCCGGGCTCGGCGACCTGCTCGCCGACGCCACCTTCACGGGCGGCGGCGAGCCGGCGAGCGGGCGCGAAGCGATCGAGCGGATGTTCCGCGAGACGGTGATCGTCCACGCCGACGGCACGCCGCGAACCCAGCACGTCACCACCAACCTCGCGATCGAGGTCGATGAGGAGGCCGGTACGGCGGTCGCGCGCTCGTACGTCACCGTGCTCCAGGCCCTGCCCGACCTGCCGCTGCAACCCATCGCCGGCGGTCGCTACCACGACCGCTTCGAACGCGGTGAAGGGCGGTGGCACTTCGTCGAGCGACGGGTCCGCATCACCCTGGTCGGCGATGTGAGCCGTCACCTGCGCCGGGCGGGGTAGTTCACCAGCGGTGGTCCACCGGGAAGCCCGTCCAGCGCAGTTCCTCGGGCAGGTGGGACTGGTCGTTGAGCAGCACCACTGACGGCGGGCGGCCGGGGGCGAAGCGCAGGACGGTCAGGGCGGCGTTGGCGGCGTTGAGGCCCAGCCAGCGCCAGGGCGGGGCGTCGAGCGCGTGCCGGACGAGCCAGCCGATCAGGAAGGCGTGGGTGACGAGCAGTTCGTGCCGCTCCTCGCCGCCGGGCACCGGCCCGGTGAACCGTTCGACGGCCCGCCGGGCCAGCTCGGGGCCCCGCGAGCGTTCCTCCGCCGAGGCACCGGCGAGGAAGCGCAGCAGGAACTCCGCGCTGTCGGCGGGTAGTTCGTCGCGGCCCGGCAGGTACGGGACGTAGTCCCCGGCCTCCTCGCAGACCGACACCGCCACGTCGCCCAGTTGCTCGGCGACCAGCCGTGCGGTCTGCGCGGCCCGGGGGAGCGGGCCGTGGTGCACCGCCGACAGGGGGCGGTCCGCCAACCGCCGCCCCAGCAGGGCAGCCTGCCGGCGGCCGGCGGCGGTGAGCCCGCCGCCGTCCGGCGCGGCCTCGCCGTGGCGGGCGAGGTAGAGGTGGCGGGTGGCGGTGTCGGGCATGCTCCGGGACTCCTCACAGAAGGGGTGGTGTCCCGGAGCGACGCCCGAAGCGGTGCTCCCGGTTCCGAGGTCAGGAGGTGTGGGCCAGTTCCAGCAGGGCCAGGTCCTCCGGGGTCAGCTCCAGGGCGCCGGCGGCGAGGTTGTCCTCCAGGTGGGCCGGGTCGCCGGTGCCCGGGATGGCGAGGACGTGCGGGCCCCGGAGCAGCGTCCAGGCGAGCCGGACCTGAGCGGTGCCGGCCCCGTGCGCCTGCGCCACCGCCCGTACCTCGGCGGGCTCGGGTTCGCCGGCGCCGTCCTGCCGTCCGGCGCCCGCGATGGCGTAGAAGGGGACGAAGGCGATGCCCTGCTCGCCGCAGAGCCGCAGCAGCGCGTCCTGTTCGGGGGAGGCGCCGATGCCGTACGGGTTCTGCACGCAGACGACGGGGGCGATGGCCTGCGCCTCGGCGAGCTGGTGCGGGTGGACGTTGGACAGGCCGAGGTGGCGGATCAGCCCGGCCTGCCGCAACTCGGCCAGCGCGCCGAAGCGTTCGGCGACCGAGTCGGTGCCGAGGACGCGCAGGTTGACCAGGTCGAGGTGGTCGCGGCCGAGCTGGCGCAGGTTCTCCTCGACCTGGACGCGCAGCGCAGCCGGGGTGCGGGCGTGCTCGGCCCACTCGCCGTCGGGGGTACGGGCGGGGCCGACCTTGGTGGCGATCACCAGGTCGTCGCCGTACGGCGCCAGCGCCCGGTTGATCAGCTCGTTGGCGGAGCGCAGCGGGGAGAAGTAGAAGGCGGCGGTGTCGATGTGGTTGACACCCAGTTCGACCGCGCGGCGCAGCACCCGCAGGGCCTGCTCCCGGTCGCGCGGAATCGCGTCGGGGACGAGGGCCGGGCCGGTCTGCGGCAGGCGCATCGCGCCGAAGCCGATCCGGTGGACGGTGCGGTCGCCGAGGGTCCAGGTGCCGGAGGCGGCGGCGGTCACAGTGGTGAGGGAGGTCATGCCGAGCATGATCGCAACCGGGCCGCCCGAGCGCCAACGGTCCGGCGGATCCGAGACGTTGGCCGGGCCCGGGAGCGACGGCGAGGCGGTGTCGGTTTAGGCTGCTCGGCGTGGATCCCGAGGAGCTTGAGCGCTGGTTGGACCGGCAGTTCCCGCAGGGCCGACCGGCCTGGGCGCAGCACATCGACTGGGAGAAGTACACCCCGCCGTCGCCGGAGGGCTCGCTGAGTGCCTTCGACGGCCGCCTCGTCCTGGACCTGGACACCCGGGTCGTCACCGTGGACGGCCGGGAGGTGCAGCTCACCCACGCGAGTACGCGGCTTCTACGCACCCTGATCGAGCTGGGCGAGGGAGCACACGACCCGCTGGTGATCACCGAACGGGTCTGGGACAGTGCCTGGCTCGATGAAAGGGAACTGCGGTACCCGATCGCGCTGTTGCGGCACCTGCTGGGCCATCAGCAGTGGATCGAGTGGACGGCGGACGGCGTCGTCCTGCATCCCCCGGAGACCGGGCCGCCGGTCGCATACTGAC
>NZ_JAFLNG010000661.1 GCF_017427025.1 Streptomyces sp. FH025 | reverse complement strand
GGAAAGGGCCGGGCCGGAGAGTCGGGGGTCTTCGCTACGGTCCATGCTGATGTCCACGCCCTGCTGATTCGTGGTGCGCTGCCCCACCTTGAACTGGGAGTGTTCCTGCACCGGGATGGTGTTGCTTTCGATGGTGTTCACGGCGGCCCCTCTCGACGGCTGTCCTCTCCCTTTTCCAGCCCAACGCGCCTCCTATCGAAAGGTTGCGCCAAACACACGTTCGAGTGAATTATTCGGGAGTTGGCTGACTCGATCAAGGCTTTGTTGTACATCGAGTAAATGTTCGACCGGATGTCGACTCCGGAAGTCTAATCGGCGCCGACACGCCAGGGGTGTCACTTCCCCCAGAGTCCTAGATGTAGTGGCTACAGTCCTCTCCGTGCCCAGTACTAGTGGTCGCGCCACATGATCGGCTTGCCGAGGTCGGGGGCGCATCGCATAGACTCGACCAGTCCGCACGTCCTGCCAGGGAGGGATCCCGAGGTGCACTGCCCCTTCTGCCGGCACTCCGACAGCCGCGTTGTCGACAGCCGGACCACCGAGGACGGCAGCTGCATCCGCCGTCGTCGACAGTGCCCGGACTGCGGCCGCCGTTTCACCACCGTGGAGACGGCCGCGCTCATGGTCATCAAGCGCAGCGGTGTCACCGAGCCGTTCTCCCGGCAGAAGGTCATCACCGGGGTCCGCAAGGCCTGCCAGGGCCGCCCGGTCACCGAGGACGCGCTCGCCCAGCTCGGGCAGCGGGTCGAGGAGTGCGTGCGCGCCAGCGGCAACGCCGAGCTGACCACCCACGACGTGGGGCTGGCCATACTCGGTCCGCTCAAGGAGCTCGACGTGGTCGCCTACCTGCGCTTCGCCAGCGTGTACCAGGCGTACGACGGACTCGAGGACTTCGAGGCCGCCATCGCGGAACTCCGCGCCGAGCGGCCCGCCACCGAGGCGGACGGCACCTGCGTGCCCGTTCCCGCCACCGCGCCCTAGGCGGCGCCGGGCCCTCGCGGGCCCTTCGGACCAACACAACGCAGGCCCCCTCGGGGCCGCCAGCACCATACGGGCCCCACCGGGCCCACGCGTGCCCGAAAACTGGGCACAGAACACTACAAACCGTGCGCAAGCAGGCGAGGTCTCCGCCTGCCCGCACACCGGAAGACGAACCAGCGGTGCCCGGATTTTTCAGGGCACTTCGGGCGTTTGCCCAGGAGGAGGAGCGAGAAGTGACAGACACCACGAGCGGTTCCGCACGCGGGTCGAAGTCCGAGAAGGCCGCGGCCAAGGGCGCCAAGGCCCCGAAGGGCGGTCTCCGGATGGAGCGCATCTACACCACCCCTGGCGTGCACCCCTACGACGCGGTCCGCTGGGAGCGGCGCGACGTCGTGATGACCAACTGGCGCGACGGCTCGATCAACTTCGAGCAGCGCGGCGTCGAGTTCCCCGACTTCTGGTCGGTCAACGCGGTCAACATCGTCACGTCCAAGTACTTCCGCGGCGCCGTCGGCACCCCGCAGCGCGAGTGGAGCCTCAAGCAGATCATCGACCGCGTGGTGCTCACCTACCGCGCGGCCGGCGAGAAGCACGGCTACTTCGCCACCAAGGACGACGCCGAGATCTTCGAGCACGAGCTGACGCACGCCCTCCTCCACCAGGTGTTCAGCTTCAACTCGCCGGTCTGGTTCAACGTCGGCACCAAGCAGCCCCAGCAGGTCAGCGCCTGCTTCATCCTGTCCGTCGACGACTCCATGGAGTCGATCCTCGACTGGTACAAGGAAGAGGGCATGATCTTCAAGGGCGGCTCCGGCGCCGGCCTCAACCTCTCCCGTATCCGCTCCAGCAAGGAGCTGCTGTCCTCCGGCGGCAACGCCTCCGGCCCGGTCTCCTTCATGCGCGGCGCCGACGCCTCGGCCGGCACCATCAAGTCCGGTGGCGCCACCCGCCGCGCGGCCAAGATGGTCGTGCTCGACGTCGACCACCCCGACGTCGAGGCCTTCATCGAGACCAAGGTGAAGGAGGAGGAGAAGATCCGCGCCCTGCGCGACGCGGGCTTCGACATGGACCTCGGCGGCGACGACATCACGTCCGTCCAGTACCAGAACGCCAACAACTCGGTCCGCGTCAACGACGAATTCATGACCGCCGTCGAGAACGGCACCGAATTCGGCCTGCGCGCCCGGATGACCGGCGAGGTCATCGAGACCGTCGACGCCAAGAAGCTGTTCCGCAAGATGGCCGAGGCCGCCTGGGCCTGCGCCGACCCCGGAATCCAGTACGACACCACCATCAACCACTGGCACACCAGCCCGGAGTCCGGTCGCATCAACGCGTCCAACCCGTGCTCGGAGTACATGCACCTGGACAACTCCAGCTGCAACCTCGCCTCGCTGAACCTGATGAAGTTCCTGCGCGACGACGACTCGTTCGACGCCGAGACCTTCGCCAAGGTCGTCGAGCTGGTCATCACCGCGATGGACATCTCCATCTGCTTCGCGGACTTCCCGACCGAGAAGATCGGCGAGACCACCCGCGCCTTCCGCCAGCTCGGCATCGGCTACGCCAACCTCGGCGCCCTGCTGATGGCCACCGGCCACGCCTACGACAGTGAGGGCGGCCGCGCCCTGGCCGGCGCCATCACCTCGCTGATGACCGGCACCGCCTACCGCCGCGGCGCCGAACTCGCCGGTGTGGTCGGCCCGTACGACGGCTACGCCCGCAACGCGACCGCGCACCAGCGGGTCATGAAGCAGCACGCCGACGCCTCGCTGGACGCCGTCTCCTTCGACGACCTGGACGCCCCGGTCTGGCTCGCGGCCAACAAGTCCTGGCAGGACGTGCTGCGCATCGGTGCGCAGAACGGTTTCCGCAACGCCCAGGCCTCGGTCCTCGCCCCGACCGGCACCATCGGCCTGATGATGGACTGCGACACCACCGGCGTCGAGCCCGACCTGGCCCTGGTCAAGTTCAAGAAGCTGGTCGGCGGCGGCTCGATGCAGATCGTCAACGGCACCGTCCCGCGCGCCCTCAAGCGCCTCGGCTACCAGGACGAGCAGACCGAGGCGATCGTCGCCCACATCGCCGAGCACGGCAACGTGGTGGACGCGCCGGGCCTGAAGACCGAGCACTACGAGGTCTTCGACTGCGCGATGGGCGAGCGCTCCATCTCGCCGATGGGCCACGTGCGGATGATGGCCGCGATCCAGCCGTGGATCTCGGGCGCCATCTCCAAGACCGTGAACATGCCGGCCGCCGCGACCGTCGAGGACGTCGAGGAGATCTACTTCGAGGCGTGGAAGATGGGCGTCAAGGCGCTCGCCATCTACCGCGAGAACTCGAAGGTCGGCCAGCCGCTCTCGGCCAAGAAGAAGGACTCCGAGGACAAGGCCGAGGCCCCCGCCGCGGTCGAGAAGGTCGTCGAGTACCGCCCGGTCCGCAAGCGCCTGCCCAAGGGCCGTCCGGGCATCACCACCTCCTTCACGGTCGGTGGCGCCGAGGGCTACATGACCGCCAACTCCTACCCGGACGACGGCCTCGGCGAGGTCTTCCTCAAGATGTCCAAGCAGGGCTCGACCCTCGCGGGCATGATGGACGCCTTCTCCATCGCCGTCTCGGTCGGCCTGCAGTACGGCGTGCCGCTGGAGACCTACGTCGCGAAGTTCACCAACATGCGCTTCGAGCCGGCCGGTCTGACCGACGACCCGGACGTGCGGATGGCGCAGTCGATCGTGGACTACATCTTCCGCCGCCTGGCGCTCGACTTCCTGCCGTTCGAGACCCGCTCGGCGCTCGGCATCCACTCCGTCGAGGAGCGTCAGCGCCACCTGGAGACGGGCTCCTACGAGCCGCTGGAGGCCGAGGAGGTCGACACCGAGTCGCTCGCCCAGTCGGCCCCGGTGGTCGCCGCCAAGCCGGCCCCCGCCGTCGAGGCGCACAAGCCGGCCCCGAAGAAGCAGGCCCACAACTCCACGGAGCTGATGGAGATCCAGCTCGGCCTCAACGCCGACGCGCCGCTCTGCTTCTCCTGCGGCACCAAGATGCGCCGCGCCGGCAGCTGCTACCTCTGCGAGGGCTGCGGCTCCACCAGCGGCTGCAGCTGACGACCTCGGGTTCGCTCCCTGAGGTGAACCCCTGAAGCGGGGCGAGGACTTCACGGTCCTCGCCCCGCTTTTTCGCGTTCCGGGAAAGCCGATGTCACGTTCGGGGGCGGTGTCCGGTCCGTAGGGGGTGGCGGCCCTTCCGGGTCGTCCTGGCTGTTCGGGCTCTTCGGGGAGTGGTGTGGTGATGGGGACGGTGCTGGTGACCGGGGCGACGGGGACGTTG
>NZ_JAFLNG010000660.1 GCF_017427025.1 Streptomyces sp. FH025 | reverse complement strand
CGGGCCCGGCGCCCGACGCGCCGCCCTCCCGGGTGCCACCACTTTCCCGTCCCGGCGGGTCGGGGGGCCATCCGCTGAGGTACTCAACCGCGGATCTGAGTATCCGTACTCAGACGCCCCGGGGCGGAACCGCCGCATCGGCCCGGGACGTCCCAGGGTCCCGGTACGGTTCGTGGACCCGGGCGAGCGCGCGGGCCCGGTAGTGCGAGGAGAGGAAGCGCGATGACGGTCCTGCCGCTGATCTTCACCAGCGGACTGGCCAGCGGCATCAACGCGTACGCGGTGGTGCTGCTGCTCGGCCTGCTGGGCCGCTTCGCCGGAGCGGACTCGGTGCCGCACGCGCTGGAGCGCACCGACGTGCTGATCGCGGCGGCCGTGCTGTTCCTGCTGGAGGCGGTGGCCGACAAGATCCCGTACGTGGACACCGTCTGGGACGCCGTGCACACGGTGATCCGGCCGATCGCGGGAGCCGTCGTGGGCGCGCTGCTCGCGAGCACCGACCCGGGCTCGCTCAACGAGGTCGCGGCGGGCGCGATGGGCGGCACCACGGCGCTGGTCACCCACCTGGTGAAGGCCTCGCTGCGGATGGCCGTCAACACCTCGCCCGAGCCGGCCAGCAACATCGTGGTCAGCCTGCTGGAGGACCTCTCGGTGGCCGGCCTGGTCACCCTGGCGATCTTCCACCCCTGGCTGGCCGCCTCGATCGCCGCCGTACTGCTGGCCGCCGGCCTGCTGCTGGTGTGGCTGGCGATCAGCCGGATCCGCGCCTTCCGCGCCCGCCGCCGCGAGCGCCGGGCCGCCAAGGAGGGTGCTCTCGCCGGGCGGCCATAGGATCGGGTGCCATGGCAAAGATCGTCATCATCGGCGCAGGAATGAGCGGGCTCGCGGCGGCCTCCCGACTGGCGACCCTCGGCCACCGGGTGACGGTCTGCGAGGCGAGCGGCACGTACGGCGGGATGGTCGGCCGCTACGAGCGCGACGGCTTCGCCTTCGACACCGGGCCCGGCCTGCTCACGCTGCCCGCCGTCTACCGCGACCTCGCGCTGAAGACCGGCAAGGAGCCGCTGGAGCAGCTGGTCGAGCTGGCGCCGGTGGACCCGGAGAGCCGACACCTGTTCCCCGACGGCACCGCCGTCACCCTGCCCAACGCCTCGCGCGGCGGCGTCAGCCAGGCCCTGGACGCCGCCTTCGGCGCGGGTTCGGGCGCCCGCTGGAGCGAGGTGATGAACCACGGCCGCACGGTCTGGGAGGCCACCCGCCGCCCGCTGCTGGAGGAGCCGCTCCCGGCCGACCCTTCGCCGCTGCACGCCGACCCGTACCCCGTCCCGCCGCGCACCGGCCTGGCCCGGCTGCGCCGCCCGCGGCCGTGGTCCCTGGAGCACGTGGCCGCGCGCGAGCTCGGCGGCCACCCCGGCCTGACCGCCCTGCTGTTCGAGCCGGCCGTGCGGTACGGCTTCACCCCGGCCGAGGCGCCCGCCGGGGCCACCGTGCTGCCGTACATGGAGCAGTCCTTCGGCGTCTGGTACGTCCGGGGCGGCCTGCGGGCCCTCGCGGACGCGGTGTTCCGGCGCTGCGAGCTGCGCAAGGTGGAGTTCCGCTTCGACACCCCGGTCACCCGGGTGGTCGTCGAGGACGGCCGGGCGAGCGGGGTCGAGACGGCGGACGGCCGGATCGACGCGGACCTGGTGGTCTCCGCGATGGACGCCAACGCCCTCCACCGCCACGGCCTCGCCGAGTGGCCCGGGTTGCCGGCCGAGCACTGGGAGCCCCAGGGGGTGCCCGGCCGGTTCAGCGTGCTGCTCGCCCTGCGCGGGCCCCGGCCGGAGGGCACCGCGCACCGGACGGTGGTGCACACGACCGACCTGGCCCCCACGGCGAGCGCGTCGGCCCTCGGGGTGCCGCCCTCCGAGCGCCCCACCATCCAGGTGCTGCGCCCGGACGACCCGGCGCTGCGCCCCGACGACGGGCACGAGAGCGTGGTGCTGACCGCGACCGTCCCGGCCCAGGGCGAGTTCGACTGGACCGCCCCGGGCGTCGCCGACCGCTACGCCGACCGGCTGCTCGCCCACGTGGACACGGCCGGCCTGGGCCTGCGCGAGCGGGTGCTGTGGCGGGTCGTGCGCACCCCGGAGGACACCCGCCGGGAGACCGGCGCCCTCGGCGGCGCCGTCGCCCGCCCGGTCCTGGCCGGGGCCTCGGGCCGCTGGCTGAAGGCCTCCAACGAGTCCCCCGTCCCCGGTCTCTACCTGATCGGCGGCGCCGCCCACCCCGGGGGCGGACTCGCCCGCGTCGGCATGTCGGCCTGCATCGCCGCCAACCTGATCGGCCCGGCGTAGCGCCGGGCCGCCGGGCTCAGCCCTGGTGCCAGGTGTTCTGCTGCTGGTAGCCGTAGTTCTGGTCGTACGTCGGCTGCTGCGGGATGCTCTGGGTCTGCTGGTCGGGCTGCCACTGCTGCTGGTGCTGCTGGGCGTTCTGGTCCCAGGCAGGCTGCTGGTAGCCCGCGTACGGGTCCTGGGACTGCTGCTGGTAGCCGCTGTAGGGGTCCTGCTGCTGGGGGTAGCCGGCGTAGGACTGCTGGTCGTAGGCGTAGGCGGGCTGCTGCTGGGTCTGCCACTGCTGCTCGTCGTAGCCGGACTGGTAGGCCGCGGCGTACGGGTCCTGCGGCTGCTGCTGGGCCTGCTGCTGCTCGTAGTAGGAGGGGGCGTAGACGCCGTCCTGGGCGAGCTCCTGCATCTCGAAGGCGGCGGTCTGCTCGACCTCGGGGACGTCCTCGGCGACCGCCTGCGCCGCCGGGGCCTCCTCGACGGCGCTGACCTCGCCGACCCTCGGCTCCGCCACCGCGGCGGCCGCGACCGCCGCCGCGCCGCCGGTGAGGGCGCCGAGCAGCGGGACCTTGGCGAGCGGGCCGGGGAGGCTGCCGTCGGCCTTCCGCAGGGACCAGCCGGCCTGGTGGCCGCGCTTGACGGAGAGGGTGACGAAGGCCTGGCCGACCGCGAACAGGCCCGCTCCGGCGCCGATCACCACGACCGACCCGAGGACCATCCCGGCGGCCACGCCGAGGAAGCCGGCCAGAGCGAGCGCCCGCCAGTGCAGCGGCGCCCGGTTCTGCAGCAGCACCTCGGCGACCAGCCAGAGCGCCACCACCGCCAACGCGGCGTACAGCAGCAGGTATCCGATGCCCATCCGCGCGCTACCTCCAGTCGCGTGCCCGCGCGCGCCGCGCGTGTGCGGCGACTGTACCGGTTCAACGGCCGGGGTACCGCATCGCGTTCCCACGCCCGGCGGCACCGGCCGCACACGACCAGCCCGTCGCCGTCCGAACGGTGACGGGCTCGTGAACACCCTTTGAAGGAGGCGGGGTCAGCGCTGGTGCAGGCCCAGGTTCTGGTAGATCTCCAGCGTCGCCGTGGAGTGGTTGAGCGTGATGAAGTGCAGACCGGGCGCACCCTCGGCGAGCAGCCGCTCGGCCATCGCGGTGGCGTGCTCGATGCCCACCGCCCGCAGCGCCGCCGGGTCGTCGATGACGGCCCGCAGCCGCGCCTCCAGGTCGGCCGGGAAGGCCGAGCCGCTGAGCTGCGGGAAGCGCTCCAGCTGCTTGGCGTTGGTCACCGGCATGATCTCCGGGATGATCGGCGCCTCGCAGCCGGCGGCCGTGACCCGGTCGCGCAGCCGCAGGTAGTCGTCCACCTCGAAGAACATCTGGGTGATCGCGTAGTCCGCGCCGGAGCGGATCTTCGCGACGAAGTGCCGGATGTCCTCGTCCCAGTCCGTCGAGCGCGGGTGCATGTTCGGCGAGGCCGCGACGCCGACGCAGAAGTCGCCGATGCCCTTGATCAGCTCCACCAGCTCGTACGCGTACGTGACGCCCTCCGGGTGCTTGACCCACTCGCCCATCGGGTCGCCGGGCGGGTCGCCCCGGACGGCGAGGACGTTGCGGACCCCCTGGTCGGCGTACTGGCCGATGATGTTGCGCAGTTCGGCGACCGAGTGGTCCACCGCGGTGAGGTGGGCGACGGGGGTGAGTGTGGTCTCAGTGGCGATCCGGCCGACCATGTTGACGGTGCGCTCGCGCGAGGAGCCGCCGGCGCCGTACGTCATGCAGACGAAGTTCGGGTCCAGCGGTTCGAGGCGCCGGATGGCGTCCCAGAGCCTCTGCTCTCCGACCTCGGTGCGCGGGGGCATGAACTCGAAGGAGAAGGAGCGCTTTCCGGCCGCCAGGAGTTCGCGGACCGTCAGTGCGCGATCCGATCTCGTGGAAGCGATGCCGAGTGCCATGCTGGCAGGTTATCCGGGGTTCGAAGCGGCCGGACAA
>NZ_JAFLNG010000066.1 GCF_017427025.1 Streptomyces sp. FH025 | reverse complement strand
ACTCGACAGCGGCCACAGCCGGGCCCTGGATGGCCCGCTTGACCAGTCCGGGCACCTGCTTGCCCCAGTGGGCGAAAAGGGCGGTCAGCAGGGCTGCTGCGGCTCCTCCGCCCCAGTTGTGCGTCTGCCACGGCGACCCCGCCAGCAGCATGACCAGGCCCAGGGCAGCGGGGGTGAAGTGGTTACGCATCGTGATCTCGTTTCGGTCGGTCCGTCGCTTGCAGGACCAACACTGCACCGGAGATGCATTGAAAGTCCAATGCAAGTAACGTGATGCCCATCACACAATGAGAAGCACTCGCTTCGGCCAAAGTCGGAAGACGCGCGCTCACGCGAAGTGAAGCTAACTCGCAAGCGAGGCAAGGGATTTGGCAGGTCTACGACGCCGGTTCGGCGGTTGTCGCGAGGGTGCCCGGGGGGCGCCTCCCGCGCGCGCTCCTTTACTGCCCGGGGCGTCATAGCAGTCGAAATTCGATACGAATATCGGCCGACCCCTTCTATTGACGGGAAAGAGCAGTGTGACCTGCGGGAATAAACTCAGCGCCACGCGCTGTGGACAGAGAGTGAGGCTCTCTCATCCTCTGCTGGATGGTGAAACGGGCTGGCCGACTTCGGCGCAGAGGCTCCACTCATCACGCCAGCGCCCGGAGGAGCCCACTGCAGCCAATTCTGTGCGCGCAGAGAACACTTGGAAGGTGCTACCAGGCAAGCATCGTTTATGCGGACCCGTAACTTCTCTGCACAAGGGGCCTGTCTGCACCTGACGGTTCCACACGCTGCATCAAGGGAGTGAGTCATGAGTTCTCAGGTGAAGGCATTCGGGTTCGGCATGCCGTGGGAGTCGTTGTACGGGTACAGTCAGGCCGCTCAGGTCGGTGACACGGTCTATGTGTCGGGGCAGTTGTCTCATGACCGTCACGGCAACTTCGTGGGTGCCGGCGACTTCGAACTGCAGGTCCGCACCGCGCTGGAGAATCTGGACCTGGTGCTGAGGCATTTCGGGGCCGAGCGTAGCCAGATAGTCGAGACCACGGTTCTGGTGAGGAACCTGCGGGAGAACTTCGACGCGACGGCACGCCTCCACGCCCAGTACTTCGGGGAGCATCGGCCCGCCAGCACGGTCATGGGCGTTTCCGACTTGGCGCTGCCGGACCAACTCGTGGAGATCGGCGCGCTCGTGCGTCTCGATGTGAAGCCGTAGGCGAGGAGGCCGGCCTGATTCCCTCGGCCTCTTTCATTCGGCCGGCGTGTTAACCGGGCGGCCTAAATACATGTGGAGGCGGTTCGCGCGCGTGCGCGCACCTGTTGCTGCGGCACCCGGCCGACCTCCCCTCGCAGCCCCGCCAGGGCAACGCTCCCCGATCGGCCCTCTCTCCCCGGTTGCGGTCGAGCACCTGGCGGGGCCCTGCGCTTCAAGGAGGCCGCCATGTCCGCGAGTTCGCGCCGGACGACCCCGCTCCCTGCGCACTGGGCCCGCCTTCGCCGAGCGGTGATGAACCGCGACGGCTGGATGTGCCAGCACATCCGGTATGACACCGGCGAGCCGTGCGCCGAGCCCGCGCGCCACTGCGACCACATCGTCCCCGCCTCCGAAGGCGGCACCGACGACCCCGCCAACCTCCGCGCGCTGTGCGACTGGCACGTGCTCCGTAAGGACTCCGCCGATGCCGTCCGCGCCCGCAAGAGGGCCGCCGCGGACCGCTGGCAGCCCGCTCGAACCCGCCGTCGCCACCCCGGGGAGGTCCGTTGAACGTCGACCCGACCGAGAAGGACCCGTCGAAGATCCGCGCTGCGCTGGTCGCGCTGTACGAGACGGAACTCGACCTTGAGCCGACCGACCTCGCGCTGATCGACATCGCCGCGCCGATGCTCGCCCGCGCTGCTCAGCTCGACGCCGTGGTGAAGCGGGAGGGCCAGATGATCCCCGGCGGGAACCGCGCCGGAATGATGGTCCTCCACCCCGGCATCGCGCAGGCCCAGACCAACCGGGCGAGCGCGGCCGGCCACCTCGCCAAGATCCGCGGTGAAGGCGAAGGCCCGAAGCGTGGCCACAATGCCCGCGACGCCGTGGGCGCCCGCTGGGGCAACCGAGTCTGAGAGGAGCCCGCCGTGGCACGCCGCAAGGCAGCACGGGCCGCCGGCCCCTCGGACGAGTCCCTGCGCATCGCCCGGACCATCGTCTACTACGAGGCATGCCTTGACCGCGAGGTCCCGCACGCCGTCGCCCGCGAACTGTGGGCCCACGACATGACCACGCCGTTCGCGGCCGGTGAGCACGTCTCTGTCGACGCCGCCCGGCTGCTGGAGGCCCGCGCCCGCCGGGAGGCAGCCCAGCCGTAGGAGGTGGCTGTCAGCTCTCCTCTGGGCCGGGTCGCCGCGAGCCGCGCCGCAGCTCCTCCACCTGGAGGCGCACCTGCTCCTGCTGGAGGCGCAGTTCCTCTTGCCGGGTCTTCTCCTTCTCCTGCTTGGTCCTCTCCTGCGCCTGCTTGGTCTCCTCCTCCTTCAGCCTGACCTTCGCATCTTGCGCTCCCCTGAACAGCCCGATCAGCTCCGGACCGAGCACATCAATCGCCCGAACGATCCCGACCTCCACCACCCTGGCGATCCTTTCGCCGATGGACACCGCGCCGGTGTCCTGGGGAATTAGCACCCTGACGGGTGGTGCTTCCGGGCCCTGCTTCGAGCGGGTGGGTGCCGTGTTACTGCGGGCGGGCTGAGTCGACATGAAGTCAGCTTAGGGGCCCAGTAAGCCTTGTAGATCCGGCTAGGAGGTGGCCATCCTGACCATCACCTACGAGCCGGTGCGCACGATCCCGGACGACGTTCCCCACCCGCACCGCACGCTGGCGGGCGAGCTGCTGCGCTGGTCGGTCCGCGCGTTCCGGCCGGACTGGAAGTACACCCCGGAGCAGGTCAGAATCCTCGCCCGCTGGTACGAGTTGCACGACGACGCCGTACCCGAAGACCCTAACGACCCCGAGACCTGGGGCCGGGCCTTCCGCTACGAGTCCGGCACCCTGCGCCGCCTGAAGGGCTGGGGCAAGGACCCGATGATGGCCTCCGTCTGCGCGATGGAGTTCGTCGGCCCGTGCCGCCTGGTCGGCTTCCGCGACGACGGCTCGCCCATCGGCGGACCGCCGCAGGAGAGCTGGGTGCAGATCTTCGCCACAGCCGCTGGCCAGAACGTCAACACGATGTCGGCGCTGAGCACGATCTTTTCCCAGGCCGCCATCGACCGATACGCGATCAAGCTGGGCCAGGAGGTCTGCTACGCCTCGCAGACCGACACCGACGGCCGTCAGTGCCGCCTGGAGGCGAAGGCCTCGTCCTTCCGCGCTGCGGAGGGCGGCCGGCCGTCTCTGGCCCTGCTCAACGAGACGTGGCACTGGGTGGAAGCCACCCAGGGGCCCCGCCTGGCGGCCACAATTCGCCCCAACGCCACCAAAGTTGGCGGGCGGACGATGGAGATCACCAACGCGCCGGTGATCGGCGAAGAGAGTGTCGCCGAGGGCACGTGGTACGCCTGGGAGAAGCAGCGCGACGGCATCAACCGCGATGCCGGTATCTACTACGACTCGGTGGAGGCCCCGCCCGGGGTCGACCTCGCCGACGAGGAGCAGTTGCGCGCCGCGATCCTGTGCGCCCGTGGCGACTCGGTCTGGATCAATCCGGCCCGGGTGATGAAGGACATCTGGTCGGCCAGCACGTCCGAGGACGAGTCCCGCCGGAAGTACCTCAACCAGCTCAGCTCGCACGATGATGCGTTGGTCGACCGGGACACCTGGGACCTGGCCACGGTCGAGCCCGAGGACGGCATCAAGCCTGGCGAGCGGATCGTCCTGGCTTTCGACGGCGGCAAGACAGACGACTCGACTGCTCTCCTAGGCATGCGCGTTCGGGACCGGCTGGTCCAGCCGCTCGCGCTGTGGGAGAAGCCGGACGGCCCGGCCGGCAAGAACTGGGAAGTCGACGGGGTCGAGGTCAATGAGATGGTCGGCCACGTCTTCCGGAAGTACACGGTCGTCGCGTTCTTCGCCGACGTGGCCGGTTGGGAGGGCTGGGTGGCCGACTGGTCGGAGACCTACGGCAAGGACTTGCTGATCAAGGCGTCCGGGAAGTCGTCGGTCGGGTTCGACATGCGCGCCAACCAGCGCGAGATCACGACCGAGCACATGGCGATGGTCGGGGCGATCGAGGCCCAGGCCCTGCCGCATGTGCGCGACTACTCGCTGACCCGGCACACCATGAACGCCCGCAAGCGCCCGAACAAGTTCGGCATCGGGTTCGGCAAGGAGTCCCGCGAGTCGAAGCTGAAGGTCGACCTCTACGCCACGATGGTGATCGCCTGGATCGCCCTGCGCCGCCTCATGGAGAGCGGCAAGCTCAAGCCCTCGAAGCAGCCCGGAACGCTACAGACCCGAGGAGGGTTCTGATGTCCCTCCCCGTCGTACTCCAGCGTGCCCGTCACGCGAAGGGTCTGATCGACCACGACGCCGAGCGCCTGAATTTGGTCGACCGGTACGCCCGGGGCCTGCACCGCGCGCCGTGGATGCCGGCCAAGGCGAACAGCGAGTTCAAGGACCTCGTGAAGCGCTCGATCGTGAACGTCTCCGGCCTGGCGGTGGAGGCCCCGCTGAACGCCCTGCGGGTGCAGGGCTTCCGCCGGCCGGGCAGCGGTGAGAACGCGTACGAGTGGCGGTACTGGCAGAAGAACCGGCTGGACGAGCGGCAGAACGCCGTCCACCGTGCGGCCCTGACCAGCGGGGCCGCGTACGTCGTGGTCACCCCCGACCCGCGCCGGGGACGCCGCGAGCCGCTGATCCGCGCGTACGACGCGATCAACACGGTGGCGGTCTTCGCCGATCCGGCCTGGGACGAGTTCCCGGTGTACGCGCTGCACGTGCCCGAGCAGCAACCGGACAAGAACCGCACACTCGCCTTCCTGTGGGACAACATCGCGCGCCACACGGTCGACCTGGACGCTGAGCCCGATTCCGCGGTGCTGGCCTCTGAGCCGCACGGCATGAACGTGTGCCCGGTGGTCCGTTTCTCCCCGGCGGTGGACCTTCGGGGCCGCGCCCGGGGCCTGGTCGAGCCGCTGATCGTCTCGCAGGACCGCCTCAACCAGCAGACGCTGTCGCTGCTGCTCAACGAGCACTGGGGCGCCCACGCGATCCGCTTCGCCACCGGCCTCGCGCCAGCCGAACGCCTGGACCCGGAGACGGGTGATCCGCTGCGCGATCCGGAGACCGGCGAGCCGGTGTACGACGTGCCCTCGCTGGACCCGTCCACCCTGCTGATGGCCCCCAACAGCGACGCGAAGTTCGGGCAGCTCCCGGCGATGCCGACCGGCGATCTGCTGGCATCCCGCCGTCAGACGATCGAGGAGCTGATGGGCCTGGCGGACGTGCCGCCGCACTACCTCGCCGGATCGAACCTGGTGAACCTGAGCGCGGACGCCCTCGCGGCAGCCGAGACCTCGTTCAAGCGCTTCCTCAGCACGCTCCAGGACTCCCTGGGCGAGTCCTGGGAGAGCGTGTTCCGGCTGTGCGCCGTCGCGGCCGGCCGGGGCGAGATCGAGCAGGACGAGAGCCAGGTCGAGTGGGCCGAGAAGTCGACCCGCAGCCTCGCCCAGGCTGCCGACGCGATGGTCAAGCTGATGCAGCAGGGAGTCCCGCTCGCCGTAGCGCTACGCAAGGTCCCCGGCTTCAGCCAGGCCGACATCGATGAGGCGGTAAAGGCCGCCGAGGAGGCCGCCCGCAAGGCGGAGCAGGCCGAAGCCGAGGCCCTGAGGCAGCAGAAGGAGGCGAGCGTTGGCGTGGACTCCAAGGTCCGCCGAGATTCTGCGGGCGGTGGCCGCGTACCAGCTCGCGCAGGAAGCGCTGGCCGGTGAGTTCGCGGCCCGCTGGGCGGAGGCCCTGGCCGCCGTCGAGGCCCGCGACATCGCGGGGTCGCTGAGCGAGCTGGAAGCCGAGTACGCGGCGGCGATCCGCGAATCCGCGGCGGCCTCCCGGGCGCTGTCGGTCGCCTTCTACCGGTTGATCCGGGCGCTGGAGACCGGCCGCGTGATCGGCGGCCCCGGCTACCGGCCGGGAGCCTCGCTCGGTTCCCTGTGGGCCGACTTCAACCGCGCCACGGGCAAGCGGACCGGCTCCGGACCGTCAACGCCTCTGCCCGTGGACACTCGCAACCCCTTCCCCGCCGCCGTCCTGGAACGCGAGGCCGAGCGGGTAGCGGAAGCGTTCCGCCGCCAGGTCGCCGACCGCGTCAAGCAGCACGAGCGCGAACGCGCCGGCCGGGGCTCGGCCGTGCTGGACGACGCCGAGCTGATCGCCTGGGAGCGCGAGTTCCTGGACTCGCTGAAGACCGGCAGCACCGGAGCGGGCGGGATGCTCGTCCAGGACGGCGGCCGGGACATGATCCACACCGCGCTGCAGGACGACCCCGGGGCGATCGGCTACTACCGCGCCACCGACAGCTCGCCCTGCTACTTCTGCGCGCTGATGGCCGCCCGTGGAGCGGTCTACAAGTCGAAGCGCACGGCCGCGTTCGGCGCTCACCCCCACTGCCACTGCCAGGCCGTCCCGATCTTCTCCCGCCGCTACCAACTGCCCTCCGAGAACGAGAAGTTCGCTCGGATGTGGCGCGAGTTCGGGGGCGGCTCGCTGGCGGACTGGCGCGCGTACTACCGCAAGACTTGAGTGCAGCACCGGCAGCCCCTGGCTGTCCTGCTACAGAAGGAACCACCCCACAAGCGCCGAGGCCCAGAAGCTGGCGAGCACCAGTAGGCAACTGCCACCGAAGTAAGCCGGACCCCCACTACGGTATTCGTACATGCCGCGATGCCAGGCGCTGACGCCCGGATGATCTGCCGCGTAGTGGGCTTCGTTATTGGCATAGGCATGGCTCTGAGGAAGCCACGGAGTGCGCCTTCCGCACTCGCCGCACACGTATCGGAAGTTGCGCACTAACATGTCCGCCCCCGCGCGGTAGTACGTCTGTCCGTCAGGACTTTGTCAATGAGCCTGAAGTCGAAGGGACTTCGGGTGATCTACCACTGATGGTCGAGACCGTAAACTTAAGGAGAGACGTGCCCGAGGCCCTGAAGCCCGAAACCCCGACCCCGGCCGAGGTGATCCCCGGCGGCGTGGTGAACCCGGCGACCCCGCCAGCCATCACCGAGCAGCCCGCGACCCCAGCCCTGGCAGGCAGCCAGGAGAGCGCCGCCCCGAAGCCGGTGGAACCGGACTACCGCGCGCTGTACGAGAAGATGCAGGCCGACCTGGACACCGCCCGTGAGCGCGGCCAGGAGGCCGGGGTTGAGGCGGACGAGCTCCGTGCGCAGGTCGCCCAGCTCCAGGAGCAGGTCCTTCGGGACCGCATCGCCGCCGAGTACGCGCTGCCGCCGGTCCTCGCCGCCCTGGTCCAGGGCTCCGACGAGGCGGCTGTGCGCCAGCATGCCGAGCAGCTGGCCGTCGTCGCCGCCCCGAAGCCCGTGCTGGGCGCGGGCGGGCTGACCCCGCACTCCGAGCCTGACCCGTACAAGGGCCTCGCCGAGAAGCTGCGCCAGCGCCGTTACGGCATCTGACCCCCACCCGCACCGCATGAGGCCGTCCTGCTCCGGGGCGGCCTTCCGTCTTCCCGAGGAACAGCGCCATCTCTCTCAACCCCGCACGTGCCAACGCCTTCCAGAACCCGGACAAGCTGGTCCAGGCGGCCCTGGCGAACTTGAAGGACAGCGTCGTCCTGGCCAACATGTTTGACCGCCGGGCCGCGTCCGAGTTCGTCAACGCCACTGGCCAGGTCATCAACATCCGCCGCCCCGCCCGCCTGAAGGGCGCTGAGGAGGCGATCGACGCCAAGCGCAAGTTCAACGACGCCTCCACCTGGATTCAGTCGGAGAACCTGAACGAGGGCCTGCTGTCGGTCAAGCTCGACACCCACGCCTACTCCGCGGTGGACCTCTCCGACGCCGAACTCTCCCTGGATCTCCTGTCTTTCGGCGAGCAGGTCATGGTCCCGCAGATCGACTCCATCACCGAGCGTCTGGAGAACAAGGTCGCCTCCGCGATGACCGAGTTCCCCGAGGTCGCCACCGCCGCGAAGATCCCCACCGACCTCACCAAGGCGGCCTCCGACGAGCAGGCCGGCCAGATGATCCGCAAGGCGCTCGCCCGCCTGCGTGTGCAGCTCAACAAGGAGAACATCCCCGCCGAGGGCCGGACCGTCGTCCTGGGCTCCGAGGCCGCGTTCTACCTGCTGAACTCCTCGTCCATCCTCAACGCCTCCGAGCACGCGGACGGCGGCGCGGCCCTGAAGGAGAGCACGCTCGGGCGCGTCCACGGTTTCCGCCTGGTGGAGTCCACGAACGACGTCCTCAACCCGATGGGCATCTACGCCTTCCACCGCTCCGCAATCCAGCTCGTCTCCGGCGCGCCGTCCGTCCCGGAGTCCGCGCAGGGCGGCCGGCAGAGCGCGGAGGGCTTCGCGCTGCGCTGGATCAAGGACTACAACAGCGGCGCGGCCATGGAGCGCAGCTTCCTGTCCTCCTACTGGGGCGCCACCCTGGTCACCGACCTGAAGAAGGGCGAGACCAACTGGCAGGACCCGAAGAACATCGTCAAGGTCCGGGGCGTCAAGGTCACCTTCACAGGCGAGCCGGCCGCCGCCCCGGCCAAGTAAGGGCCGCCGTGGCGCTCGACGTCGCCGACCTCTTCAAGCGCCTGGGCAAGCCCGCCCCGCCCACCGGCACGCCGGAGTGGGAGCGGGCCAACGCCGCGCTGGAGGACGCGTTCTGGGTGATCGCCGCTCAGGGACACCCCGGGTGGTCGCCCGAGCGGCACCCGCCGGTGATCCGCACTCTGGCCCTGGCCGTCGCCGACCGGCGCTTCCGCAACCCCGAGGGGTACGTCCAGGAGCAGGCGGGAGAGGTCTCCTACCGCATGCCGGACGGCACGCCGATCGGCCTGGCCCTCACCCGGGGCGAAGTCGCCCTGATCGAACGGACTGCCGGCCGATCAGGGCTGCGCTCCGTCCAGGCCCGCCGCGAGGTCGCCTCGCGCGGCCTGCGCACCGGCTACCCGTTCCCGGACCCCGAGGACTCCGGGGGTGCCGCGTGAGCCTGCTGGAACGTGGGCGCTCCCGCGTGACCGTTCACACCGTGGTCATGGTCGATGACGGCTACGGCGACCAGCGGCCGGCACCCGGCCCGAGCAACACGTACTCGGCCTGGGTCCAGCCGGTCGGCGACGCCGCAGGCTGGCGGGCCCCGGTCGGCGCTCAGGTCGGATGGTCCCCACCGGTCCGCCGCAAGATCGTCTTCCCCCCGGACACCGTGATCGACAAGTGGTCCGCAATCTCCTTCGAGGACGATGGCGACCCCGGCACCCGCTGGGCCGTCGTGGACCCGCCCCGCGCCCACCACGGCGCTTCCGACCGCATGCGGTTCGTGACCGTGATCGTGGAAGGGGGTGGCCAGAGTGGTGGAAGTGAGGCCGGACCTTGACGCCGTGATCGCCGGCCTTCCCGGCGTGATGGGCGCGCTCAAGCTGGAGGCCGAGGAGCGCAAGGCCCGGGTCGCGGCGAAAGCCGCGCTACACATCGAGACCGGCGAGTTCATAGCCGGGCTGAAGGTCCGCCGGCACTCCAAGGGCTACGCGATCATCAACATGGACCCGCTGGCCGCCCACAAGAACTGGGGCGGTTGGAACGAGCGGGCCGGGCGCCACGTGGACGGCATCCACGCGATGGAGGCCGCCCTGTGGTGACCGAGCCCTACCTGATGCCCGACTCCGAGCGCATCGTCCTGGAAGCCCTGCGCACCGTGCTGCCCGGCGTCCGCTGCGCGGTCTACCTTCCTACCGACTGGCAGCTCGCCCTGCGCGAGACCGGCGGCTTGGTGATCGCCCGCCGCGTCGGCGGGACGATGAAGGACAAGCGGTACGTGGACGAGGGCATGTTCGTCGTCCAGACGTACGCCGCCGCGCGTGCGGACGCCTCTCTGCTGGCCCGACGGGCCCGCGCTGGCCTGGTCCGCCTGACCTTCGAGCAGTGGGGCAACACCGACGGCTACCTCTCCCGGTTCCGTGAGGCGACGGGGCCGTTCATGACCACCGATCCTATGACCGAGGCCCAGACCGACTCCTACAGGTTCTCGGCCAATTACATGATCGCTACAAGGCCCCGCTGACGGGCCGGAAGGGAGTCAGCGATGGCTGCTGACGACGCCCCGGTCCTGGTACCGGGCACCGGATACATCTACGTCGCCCCGCCGGGCACCCCACTGCCCGACCTCAAGGCGGGGTTCGACCCGAAAGACTCGACCAAGTGGGGCCCCGAGGGCCTGACGTGGAAGAGCATCGGGAACACCTCGCTGGACAACGGCATCGAAATGAGCGTCGACGGCGACGAGCCTGAGGTGCTGGGGTCCTGGCAGAACAAGAGCCTGAAGACCACCGACCCCGGTAAGACCTACGCGGTGACGATCAATCTCAGCGACTTCACCGCCGAGTCGTACAAGCTCTACTACGGCACCGACAAGGGGCTCGACAGCAAGGGTCTGTTCTCGATCCCGGCCTCCCCCACCGCCCAGAACCGCGCGCTGATGATCGCCGCCGTGGACGGCACGAAGTGCGTCGCCTGGCACTACCCGAAGAGCAGCATCATCGGCGCGGACTCAGTGACCATGGATCCCGCCGCCCTCGGCGAGATGCCGGTGAAGGCCACCGTCGTGGCCCTCAACCAGTCCACCCCGCTCGGCTCGGTGACGCCGGTGTTCGACCTGGCCGCCGGTCTCCCGGCGCCTGCTGCCTGAGCGTCCTAACCAGTAGCAACTCAAGCTGCAAAACGTCCTCACCGCTGTTCACTGCCAACGTCGGGCAGGTCGGTGTGTCCAACAGCAAACTGCGATGGGGAGGGATGCTTGTTACGACGTAGCTCATCCCTTACCGCGCGAATCGACCTAATGCCAGCGATTGCATCCTTGCTTAGCGGAGGAATGTATTTAAGGACCAGGCGAATCGCGCCGAAAATCCCGGTAGTGATTACCCCTGCGGTCACCAGCCAGTCCGCCATTCCAAAGCCCTTTTCCTAAGGCGGAAGGCCGAGACGAGCTGAAGATGGCAGGCTCGACCCAACCTACCGCGAATCGCGATAAGACGAATCGAGATCCTGCCGGTGCAGAAATCTCATGTTGCCAATCTGGATTCGAGTCTCCAGATTTTGTTGATCCAAATTCCCCACCCATAAATATGGGCGGAACCCCCATGCTTGGTGTGCTCGCCTCGGGCTGTCGAGGTATGGAAAGCGCATGCGAAAAGACTTGGACACCGGTACAAGCCTGCGCTACCCAAATGAGCTCGCCACCCCCGTGATGTTGAGGTGGCATCAGCAGCAGTTGCCTGCCACTGACCAACAGTTTCGGGGAACGCGTGGAGCCCGTCAAACCGGAATAATCGATTACGTATTGGAGCGTTGCGCTGTGACCACCCTGGACTTCGCCAACCTCAAGGCCGAGGCCGAACGCAAGCACGCTGGCAAGGGCATGCCGTTCATCGCAAAGAGCGGCAAGAAGGTGCGGCTGCGCCGGATCGAGGCCCTGCCCGGCGGCGACCTAAAGACAGTGCTCGCCCTGCTGGACCTCGTACAGTCCGAGAAGGTCTCCAACGAGAAGCGCATCGATGCCATGTCCGCGCTGCTGGTCGCGGTCGCCTCCGATAAGAAGGCGATGCGCGAGTCCGTGGACGCGCTGCCGCTGGAGCAGGCCATGGTCGTGGTCGAACGGTGGATGGAGGGGGCCGCGCCGGGGGAAGCGTCGGCCTGATCAGGCTGCTGGACAAGCACGGCGCGGAGATCACCGCAGACCTGCGCCGCTACTGCGGCGTGGACGTCCTGGACTGGTTCCGGGGTCGGCACTCCGCGCGCTTCGTCCTCGCCCTGATTGGGACGCTCCCCGACGACTCGGCGACGGTGGCCGCCTTGCGCGGTGGCCGTGAGGCGCTGGGCTGGGACGCCCGGACCTACGTTCTGGCGGACCTGGTGGACGCCGTGCAGGCGCTCACCCACGTCCAGGTCGCCAAGGCCGCGAAGAACCCGCGCACGGTCGAGAAGCCGTCGCCGTACCCGCGCCCGTACGCCAAGAAGTCCCGCCGGCCGACCGGCACCAGCCCCTTCGCCGCCGCCCTCCAGCGTGAGGTCGGCGAGGGTGGGGGTCCTGTGCTCGCCGAACCACCTTCCCCCCTTGCAGAAACGTTTCGCCTACCGGCGGCCGTGCTCGCGCGCTCCACCGCGCCCGCTCGGCCCGCGCCGGTCCGACTCACGTAGGAGGTGAGCCTGTGGCCGGCCCCGGCGGCAAGGAGGCCGGGCGCGTCCATGTGCGCGTCCTGCCGGACACCGACGGCTTCCGGGACCGCTTGAAGCGGTACCTGGAGATGCTGGAGAAGTACACCAAGCTCTCCGTCAAGCTTGATCTTGACACCACGGGCGTGAATGCCCGGCTGCGGGAGCTGACCCACGACCGCAACGTCCGGGTCAACGTCGTCGCCGACACCGGCGAGGCCGCCGCCCGGATCGCCGCGCTCACGCGTGAGCGAACGGTCCGTATCCGGGCCGACGTCGACACGGTTCCGGCCGAAGGCCAGATCCGGCGCTTCACCGGCCGCAAGTGGCGGCTGGGCATCAACATCCACCTGGCCCGGGGTGGGTTCGACCGGATCAAGTCCGGTCTGCGGGAGGTCGGTTCGGGGGCCACCGAGGTCGCCCGGAACTTCGGCCGGCTGTTTACGCTCTCGATCGAGCAGACGGCCTCAGCCCTCCAGGGCATCGGGTCGGGCGTCAGCTCGGCCGCTCAGGGCGCACTCGGCATGGCGGCCGGGTTCGCCCAGTCCGCCGCTGCGGCAGCGCCGTTGCTGGTGGCGGTCATGGCCATCGCCTCCTGGGTGACGGTCGTTGCCTCCGGGCTGGTCGCCGTCCTGGCGCTGGCCGCCCTGCCGGTCCTGCCACTTGGCCTCGCGGCCGTCGCAGCGGCGGGCGACATGAAGGCCCTCGGCGACAAGGCCGAGGAGGCGATGCAGAAGGCGTCGGCGGCGCTCAAGCCCGCCACGGCGCTGATGCGCTCCGAGTTCGGTGGCGCGCTTCGCGACATCACGGGCTGGTTCCGCCAGGCCGAGCCGCAGGTCAAGGCGTTCTTCGACGCCGGGTCGCAGTACGTCCGGCCCATGGTGAAGTCGATCACCGACTTCACCGACGTCCTCTTCCCCAAGCTCACGGCGGCGATGTCGTCCGCCGGGATGCGGGCGTTCACCGACGAGCTGCCCAAGGCGCTCGTCGGCATCGGAGCCGCCCTTGGCGACTTCTTCGTCACCCTCTCGAACGGGGGTGACCGGCTCAAGCTGATCTTGAGCCCGCTGGTCGGCGTCCTGGACGCCGTCCTCCAGGGGCTGGCCTCCCTGGCGGTCCAGTTCTCACCCGAGATCGCCACGTCGATCTCGTGGTTCACGGACACCCTCCGCCAGTTCTTCCAGGTCTTCAAGGACAACGCCGAGGCCACGGCCTCCATGATGCGGCTGGTCGACCTGAGCCTTCGGGCGCTGGTCGTCGGCTTCGACATCACGATGGCCGCCTGGAACGCCCTGGCGGTCGGTGCCGTGGCTGCCTGGCATGCCGTCCAGGCAGCCTGGGACGGACTGACGTCCGCCACCTCCGCAGCCTGGTCCGCCGTGACCTCGTGGACGGCATCCACCTGGGCGTCCGTGCGCTCGTGGGTCTCGGACGCGGCCTCGTCGGTGGGCAACGCCGTCTCGTCTGCCTGGCGAAACGTTTCTTCGTGGACGTCCTCCACCTGGGGGTCGGTGACCGCCTGGACCTCGTCGTCCTGGTCGTCCGTGACCTCGTCCGTGTCGTCGGCGGTCTCGTCCACGGGCTCCGCCGTCGCCGCAGGCTGGCGGAACGTGACCTCGTGGACCTCGTCCGCGTGGAACTCCTGCACCAGCGCGGTGAGTTCGGCCTGGTCGAACATCGCCTCCGGCGTGTCGTCCGGCATCTCGACCGTCGTCTCCTACGTCTCCAGCCTGCCGGGCAAGATCCTTTCCGCGATCGGCGACCTGGGCTCGCTGCTGTTCGACAAGGGAAAGAGCGCGATCCAGGGCCTGGTCAACGGCATGAAGTCGATCAGCGTGTCCGGGGTCGTCTCCAGCATCGTCGGCTCGCTCAACCCGTTCAAGGCCAGCATGCCCGCCTCCTCCCCGGCCGCCACGCCACGGGCGTTGGCCGCGCCAATGGCGTTCGCCATGCCGGTCGCGCTCGCCGCACCGTACGCGAGCCCGCTGGAGCAGGCCCTTCGCCCGGTCACGGCCGGGCTTCGCTCGCTCGACTCCTACGGCTACGGCCAGCGCGCCGCCGCCAGCCTGCGCCACCCCGACACCGCGTCCAAGGCGGGCCGGGAGCGCTACGGCGCACACATCACCGTCAACGCCCGCACCGATGCGGACCCCCACGAGATCAGCAAGGCCATCGCGTGGGAGCTGAAAACCGGGAGGTAGCTGCTTGGGGGCTCTCTCCCCACCCTTCATCAGCGACATCACCGCCCACACCGCCCGCGTCTTCTTCACGAAGACAGCGGGCGCGTGGACCGACGTCGAAACCACCAACACCAAGACGGGCAAGGCGCACTACGACGCCGAAGACCCCGCCTGGCGGGGAACGGCCCTCGTCGGCGACGAAGGTCCACTGGGCGACGACCCGCCCCTGGAGCCGGACACCGAGTACCGGGTCCGCTACCACTGCACCGGCCCCGGCCTGGACGCCTGGTCGGAGCCGGTCACCTTCCGGACCCTGTCGGACCTGCCACCGCCGCAGCTTCCCGACATCGGCCCCCAGCCCAGCGCCCACAACCCCTACACCGGCCAGCCGTGGACGGCTGCATGGGGCGGGCTACTGCTCGGTGAGGACTCCTCCGTCGTACTGGAGGAGGTGGCCGGCCTCCTGGACGCGCCCGACGTCCGCACGTCGGACGCCGAGCTGCTTCAGCGCGACGGCCTGACCCCGGGCATCGACTACATGGGCGCCCGCACGGTCACCCTCACCATGCTCGCCCTGGACGACCACGAACTCCCGGACCTGCTGGCCGCGTTCGCCCCCGGCGGCGACGAGCAGCCGTTCACCTTCGCCTTCCCCGGGGTGGCCGGCGGGCGGGCCATGATTCGGGCCCGGGTGCGCAAGCGGGCCGTCACCGTGGACCGCGACTTCCACGCGGGCCGCCGCCGCGTCACCGTCGAACTCCTCGCCACCGACCCCCGGCTGTACTCGGCCGACGAGGCGACCGCGACCGTGGCGGTGGCCGCCCCCCGCGAGGGCAGGCCCATCTTTCCCTTGAGCTTCCCGTTCGACATGGGAAACGGACCAGCCGTCCGGGCCGCCCCGGACATCGACAACGCCGGGTCGGTCGCCACCTGGCCCGTCGTCCGGCTCACCCCGCGCTCCGGGGAGGTGCGCGACCCGTCGCTAACCCTCGTCCACAACGGCGAACGGAAGCGCTTCGCGCTTCGTGGACTGCGGGTCGGCCGCGGTGACGCCCTGGTGGTCGACATGGGCCGTCGCCGCATCACCCTCAACGGCGCTTCGCGGTTCGGGCAGGTCGACCCGGGCTCCACCTGGTTCTCCATCCCGCCCGGCGCGAGCACCGTCCAACTCGATGTACTCGAAGGCCCCGACGGGGTCACGGCGGACGTTTCTTGGCGCTCCGCCTGGATGTAAGGACCCCCTTGGCAACAGAACTTCGCGCCCCCCTCTTCGTCCAGCAAGGCCGGTATGACGCCTTGGACCTGCGCACGATGATCGGCGGAACCCGAGGCGCCCACGTCGGCGTCACCGGGCCCACCGCCCTGCTGGTCGAGAAGGTCGACAACCCCACCCCACGCGTGTCCGTCGCGGCGGGCTCGGTGTGGCTGCCCGACGACGTGGCCGTCTCCCACCGGGGGGCGGTGCACTTCGCGAACCTGGACGCCTCCGTGCAGCTCCAGTGCTCCACCCCCAAGCCCGGGGAGGCCGCGCGCACCGACCTGGTGGTGGCCTTCGCCGACCCCGACTCCGTTCCCGCCGGGCCACTCCTGATGGACATCCGCACCACCGCGGACCAGTACATGCAGCCCGTCACCTACACCGCCGACGGCACCCCCTACGCCACCGCCACCTCCGGCGCACAGGTGACCAAGGAGGGCGCCAAGGGCTGGTCCATCGCGGTGCTGGCCGAGTCCACCCCGGGCGCGAAGGACTGGCCGGTGCCGTCCAACTCGGTGCGGCTCGCCCTGGTGAACATCGCCCAGACCGGCATCACCGGCATCGAAGACGTCCGCTTCGTCGTCGCCGGGCAGCACGACACCACCCCGCTGCGGCACCTGCGTACCGCAGGCGCCCAGGGCATCGCCCAGGTGGCCGCCGGGGCTCCGGCCGGCAGTCTGGTATACGACTCGGTCACCACCGCCCTGCATAAGGTCACCGGCCCCGGCACCACGGCCCCGGTCATCCCCGGTGCCGTCCGCCTGGACGCCTCGTACCAGGCCGGAGACGGCGCGTGGGGCGCGGAGGGCTGGCATCAGTTCACCGCCCCGGCCGCCCCGTACCCGCGCCTGGTCACCGTCTCCTTCGAAGCCTCCTACCAAGGCAATTTCGGCGAGGGCTGGATCACCCCGCTGATCGTTGGTCACGGGGAGCGCCGCCGCGCAGGCCGCCCCCAGTACACCCGGGTCGGCGACTCCCGAGACGTCCGGGGCACGGCCACCATCCGCGTGCCAGCCGGAACCCCGCTGAACGTCTCCACGGTCTGCACTCCCGACCACACCGAGAACAACAACATCAAGTTCGTCGCGGCCTGGACGTCCTACGCCGAAGCCATCGTGGTCCCGGCGGCCTGATGACCGAGACCGAATACCGTGTGATCCTCTCCGAGTTCAAGGGCGGCGCTCTGCTCGCCGAGCTGCCCGTCTCGGCCCTGTCCTACCGCTCCATCCTCAACGCCCCCGGGGCCGCCTCGTTCACCGTGCCCTTGGCCGCCGAGCCCTTGGCGGGCCTGGACTGGTCGCTCATCTCGCCGTGGCGGATCATCGCCCACGTCCAGCGCGGCAGCCGCGTCCTGTGGGGCGGCCCCCTGCTCTCCTGGAACGTGGACCTCGCGGCCGAGGAGATGACCCTCGACTGCACCGGGCTGTGGGAGTACTACCGCCGCAACATGATCAACCTCGGGTACAGCACCGGCACGACCCCGCGCGAACAGACCACCATCGCCCGCGAGCTGATCCAGCAGTTCGCCGACAACCCCTCGCCCGTCGCCCCCGGCCAGCCCGGCTACTGGGGCAGCAACGGCCCCGGCGCGCTCACCTTCGGCCCGGACCTGGACACCATGAAGCGCGAGCGCACGTACCCGTGGTTCGAATGGAAGAGCGTCGGCGAGGCCGTCGAGCAACTGGCCGGGGTGATCAAGGGGTTCGATTTCCGCCTCGATTTCGCCTGGGACGTGGACGCCCGCGTGATCCGCAACCACTTCCGCTTCCTCTACCCGGCTGGCGGCCAGGACACCGGCATCGTCCTGGAGCACGGGGCAAACTGCACCGTCACCAGCGTGACGTCCGACGGCGACAAGATGTGCACCGAGACCGGCGTCAACGGCGCGGGCGAAGGCTGGTCGCAGCTGAAGTCATGGTGGTACAACGGCCAGCTCGAAACCGAGGACGGCCGCCGCATCCCCCGCCTCGCGTCCATCGCCACGAACAACTCGGTCGTCCGCGTCGACACCCTGACCGCGCAGGCCGAGCGCATGATCGCCGTCGGCGCGTTCCCGGTCATCGTCCCCGAGGTCACCCTGCACCCGGGCGGCGAGTACTCCGCCGCCGAGCTGCGCGTCGGCCACCGTATCCGCGTGCGCGCCCGCACCGCCCGCTGGCCCGGCATCGACGCCGAATACGTGATCCAGGAGATCAACACCAAGGTCACCCGGACCGGAGAGGAGACCACCCTCGCCCTCGTCCCCGTCACCATCTTCGAGCGCGTGGACGACTGGGTGAAGGGCGAACTGGAGGCAGCCGCGTGACCGTCTACGGCCGCCCCTCCCTCGCCGACTCCTTCCAGACCATCGACACCCGCCTGGCCGCGATGGAGCGCACCGCCAGCGCCCTCGGCGCGGTCCTGCCGATGACCCCCTACCGCCCCGGCCTGGACGTCGCCACCGCCTGGCGCGCCGCCGCCACCATCCCGACGGCCGGCATCGCCCACCCCGTCCTGCGCCTGGACTGCCGCGTCTCCAGCCGGACCGGCGCGAACGTCTGGCTGCGGCTGTTCGACGTCGACCGGGCCCGCGCGGTCACCGCGGAGTGGCAGTACACCGGCGGTGCGCTCAACAACGGTTGGGTGAGGCTCGATTGGGTCCTGCCCATGGGCGGAGGCCAGCCCGGCGAGTGGCAGCGCGTCCTCCTCCAGACCCGCACGGACGTGGAGGGCGGCGGCACCGTCGACCCCGGCGTGGCCATGGCCCTCCCGTTCAACCAGGCCCCCGGCGCGACCGAAGCCGGCACCTGGACCCCCGTACCGATCCCACCCGGCTACGCCTGACCCACATCTCCGAGACCACCGTGGAACGTTCCACGGTGGTCCCGGGCACGCCCGAAAGGACCCCTGCATCTCTCTCGAAGCAGTCATCACCGAGGCCACCAAGTGGGCTGACCAGAACTACCGGGGCGGCCTCTCCCCGAACGGCAAGTACTACGACACCGTGTTCGGGAAGTGGTACGCCCCGGGCTTCAACCACGAGCCGTTCTGCGACATGTTCGTCTCCTGGTGCGCCGACAAGGGCGGCGAAGCCGCAGCAATCGGCAAGTACGCCTACTGCCCCAGCCACGTCCAGGTGTTCCGCAACAAGGGCCGGTGGTTCGGGCGCGACGCCGCCTTCAAGCGTGGCGACATCGTCTTCTTCAGCTGGGACGGCGGCCCGACCGCCGACCATGTCGGCATCGTCCTGGAGGACTCCGCCCCGGAGCAGCAGGTCAAGACGGTGGAGGGCAACACTGCCCGTACCTCCGGCGCGGGCCAGGGCTCCGGCGGCTACGTCGCCCGCAAGACCCGCCCGCGCTCCGTCGTGCTCGGCGTCGGCCGCCCCGCCTACGCCTCCGGCGGCGGGGGCACCGCCCCGTCGACCGGTCACGTCGTCACCATCAACGGCAAGCCGTACGGCCCCGGTGCGCGCGGCGAGCACATCACCGCCATGGGCCGAGCCCTCGTCCGCGCGGGCTGCTCCCGCTACGACGAGGGCCCCGGCCCCGTCTGGGGCAGCGCGGACACCGAGTCGATGCGCGCCTACCAGATCAAGATCGGCGACACCGGCAGCGCCGACGGCATCCCCGGCCCCAAGCAGCTCGCCCGCCTGCTCACCGAGTTCGGTGACGCGCCCGTGCCGCAGCCGCCGGCCACCCGCACGATCACCGTCCGCCAGGGCATGACCCTTGGCGGCATCGCGGTGGCGCTCGGCACCACGGTTGCGGGTCTGCTCTCGCTGAACCCGCAGATCGGCGATCCGGACCGGATCACCGAGGGCCAGCAGATCACCGTCCCGGTCTCCTCCCCGACGTCCGCGCCGACCGCCGACGCGGCCACTGCGGACCCGACGGTGTCCCCGGTCCCGGACCAGAGCGAGCAGGCCGTCCCCGTCCCGGACCCGCTGCCCAGCCCGGCCCCGGGCGCGGCCACCCACACCGTCGCCGTGGGCGACAGCCTGTCCGCCATTGCCTCCCGCTACGGCGTCGGCCTGGACGCCGTGGTCAACGCCAACCCGCAGCTGCTCGACCCCGACCGGATCGAGGTCGGCCAGGTCATCAGCCTGCCGACCGCCACCGCCGGAGCCCCCGCCCCGCCGACCCACACCGTTGTCCCCGACGACACCCTGTGGGACATCGCCGCGCGCTACCGCGTCACCCTGGAAGCGCTGGTCGCCGCGAACACCGGCACCGTGGCGAACCCTGACCTG
>NZ_JAFLNG010000659.1 GCF_017427025.1 Streptomyces sp. FH025 | reverse complement strand
CCCTCCGGGCCGCGCGTACGGGCGGCGCTCTCGTCGCCGACCGGCGGGAGGGCCACGGCGGACGCGTCGAGGTGGTTCAGCATCGCGCCGAAGGCCCGCCCGGCCGCCTCCGTCGAGGTGAACGAGACCACGGTGAACTGAACGCTGTACACCTGGGCGGCACCGAACGCCACGGTCGCGTAGGCGAGTTGCTGATCACAGGAGGCCGGGAGCAGGCACGTCGCGGCGTCCCCCGTGACGGTGCCGGCGACCGGCCCGCTCTCCACCTGCCAGCCGGCGGGCATCGCCGGGACGTCGGGCAGCACGGCCGCCACCTGGGCGGGGTCGCGCAAGGTCCGGGCGGCGTGGGCCAGTTCGGGCCCGCGGGGGTGGAGCAGCGGGCGTGAACCCAGATTGACCCCGACGGCGACCAGCACCGCGACCAGGAGCAGGGCCAGCGCGAGGACGATGCCGGCGTTGCCGCGCCGGGCGGCGGCCGGCGCCTGCGCTCCGGCCGCCCGAGGATCCAGACGGAGCTGGACGGTGCTCGGGCCGGTGCCCTCGGCGCCGACCCGCAGGTGGACGGTGCTCGGATCGGCGGGCCGCCCCGGCTCGGCCTCCGCCCGCAGGTGGACGGTGGGCGGATCGGCGGGCCGCCCGAGCGGGGTGGTGGCCAGGTAGTGCGCGAACGCCCGGTCGGTGTCCAGCAGTTGGCCGACGGCGACGGTCAGCAGCTCCCGGCTCCGCGGATCGCCCGGGCTGGCCTCGACCGCGGCCACGACCCGTGCGCCCTCCGGCGTCGCCCGCAGCCGCGCCCGAACCACCTCGGCCACCGCCCGCCCCGGAGCGTCGGCCGCGCCCTGGGCCAGCCGCACCAGCGCCGTCACCACGGCGGGTGTCAGCTCCCGGTCGTCCCCCATGACAACTCCCCCCACCGCACGAGTCGTTGCCCCCAGGGTCCCGGACCGCAGGCCGCCGCGCACCCCCGCCGGACGGAACGGAGACCCAACCGCAACCGCCTCCGGACGTCCCGGGGACAACGCGGCGCGGGGGTGTCTCCCGGTCGAACCCCAGGGGAGCGCCGCGTGCCCGGCGGGTGTGCGGTAGCGGGGCTCAGCGCAGGTCGAAGACCAGGCGGGCGGAGACCTTGCCGCTCAGCACCTCGTCGAAGCAGGTGTTCACCTCGTCCAGGCGGCGGGTCTCGCGGATCACGCGGGTGCGGCCGAGGGAGTGCAGACGGAAGACCTCGGTCAGGTCCTCGCGGGTGCCGACGATCGAGCCGATCACCTTGGTGCCGTTCAGCACGGTCTCGAAGACCGGGAGTTCGAGCTTCCCGCCGGCCGGGAGCGCGACCAGGACCAGGGTGCCGCCGCGCCGCAGCGCGCCGTACGCGGCCTGGAAGGAGGCGTTGCTGACGGCGAGTGCGATGGCCGCGTGGGCGCCGCCGAGCGCCTGCACCTCGGCGGCGACGTCCTGGGTGCGGGCGTCCAGCACGTGATCGGCGCCGAGTTCGCGGGCGAGGGCCAGCTTGTCGTCGGTGACGTCGACGGCGATGGTCTCGGCGCCGGAGATCCGGGCGTACTGGAGCGCGAGGTGGCCGAGCCCGCCGATGCCGGAGACCAGCACCCGGGTGCCCGGGCGGGCGCCCGAGACCTTGAGCGCCTTGTAGGTGGTGACGCCCGCGCAGGACAGCGGGGCGGCGTCCAGCGGGTCGATGCCGTCCGGCACGGGGACGACGTAGTCGCCGTGCGCGAGCGCGTACTCGGCGTAGGCTCCGTCCACCGAGTAACCGCTGTTGTGCTGCTGGAGGCAGAGCGTCTCCCAGCCGGAGACGCAGTGGTCACAGCGCCCGCACGCGTCGGCCAGCCACGGGATGGCGACCCGCTCGCCCACCCGCACGTGCCGGACCTGCTCGCCGACCGCCTCCACGATGCCCACGCCCTCGTGGCCGGGGACGAAGGGCGGGTTCGGCTTGACCGGCCAGTCGCCGTGGGCAGCGTGGATGTCGGTGTGGCAGAGGCCGGAGGTCTCGATCCTGACCCGCACCTGGTGCGCGGCCGGCTCCGGTACCGGGCGGTCCTCGATGACCAGCGGGGCGGTGAAGTCGTGGACGACGGCGGCCTTCATGCGCTTCTCCCTCGGGCGTACGGACGTGTGCTGCCGGCGGCTGCGTGTGGTTGCGCAGCCGCCACCAGTCTTCACGCGATCGAGTGATCTTCGCTGTTGACACTACTCCGAAGGAGTGGCCATATCCCAATAAAACGCACACCGGTACGGGGGGTCAGCGCACCGGCATCGACATGTAGACCGCGCGCCGCCCGTAGGACGCGGGGACCGCCACCTCCCGGTGCGCGCGGTAGCCGAGCAGCCGCAGCAGGATGTCCGCCCCGCGCACCGCGACCATCGAGATCCGCTCGAAGCCCAGCTCCTCCGCCCGCTCCCGGAAGTGCCGCATGAACCCCAGCGCGACGTCCCGGCCGCGCAGGTCCTCGGCGATCACCAGGTCGTGCACGTGCAGGTTGCCCGACTCGTACGCCGCCTCCTCCGGCTCGGCGAGGTCCGGGCAGCGCAGCGGCGGGTACGGCAGGCTCAGCAGGTAGCCGCGGACCGCGCCGTGCTGCTCCAGCACGAAGCAGGTATCCGGCGAGCCGAGGGCGCGGGACTTCAGCGCCTCCCGGCCCTCCGACAGGCCGTCGGCCGCGTAGGCGTCGTGCTCCAGCGCGACCACGGCGTCCCAGTCGCCGTCGGCCAGCAGCCGGATCCGGAGGTCCTCGCTCACCAGGCCGCAACCTCCGAAGCGGCGCCAACCTCCGAAGCGGCGCCGAGCCCCTCCGCGCGGGAGGCGGCCACCAGTGCCGCCCAGGCCTCGATCAGCACGGCCCAGCGCTCGGCGTCCTCCTGCGCCTCGTCCAGGAGCTGCCGGCGCCGCTCGGCCACCACGTCCGCGAGCTCGGCGTACTTGCCGCCCAGCTTGCGGTAGGAGCGGTCCAGGACGTCCAGGCAGTGCTCGTTCCCGGCCCGGTCCCAGTCGACGCTGCCCCGCACCAGGTCGAGGACCGGCTCGACCCGTAGCCCGTGCCGCTCGTCCAGCAGTCCGCGGCCGAGGTCGATCATCCCGCCGTAGACCGGGTACAGGTACAGCATCGAGAGCAGGAACTTGACGAACCGCAGCTGGTAGGAGACGAAGCCGGCGCCGGTGCGGCGCTCGGGCGTGTAGTAGTTGACGATGTGGCGGTTGTGGGTGACGCCGGGCAGCCGGGAGTGGACCATGGCGTGCAGCAGGGCGTAGTCGCTGCCGATGGTCTCGATCGAGGGCAGCAGCGGCAGCACCTCGTAGGCCCGGTGGTCCAGGGCGATGTTGCACATGTAGACGTCCCAGATGTCGGGCACGCCGAGGACGGACTCGTCGGTGCCGAACGGCTCGGAGCCGGCGCCCTTGAAGGAGACGTCCACCATCGCGTCCCTCTCCTCCTCCGACCACACCGGCGGGGTCCACAGGCGCACCACCTCGCGGTAGACGGCCGGGTCCATCTCGTGGATCTCGCTGATGTCCACGTTGAGTTCGCCGATGAAGGAGCCGCTGACCAGCATCACCGGCTTGTCGGCGTCGGCCGGGTCGAGCTCGGAGCGGGACACGCCGGCCGCCGCCTCGCCGGCCGGCCGGCCGATCGAGAGCAGCTCGTGGTGGATCGGGAAGACCTTCCGACCGTCGACGACCTGGAAGTCGGCGTCGTCGTTGCGCAGGTGCGCCGAGGTGCAGCCCAGGGCGGCCGCTCCCAGGAAGAGCCGGTTGACGCAGGAACCGTACGCGACGGCTCGAGGGAGCATCAGGTCGAGCAGCAGCTCAGGGTCGGGGGCGCCGGAGCGCTCGGTCACCCGGCGCAGGAACTCCCGCTGCCGTTCCTCGCCGAGGTGGTGGACGACCACGCCGGGGGTGGGGGCCAGGGAGGCCACCGCGTTCGCGTTCTCCGCGAATTCGGGGGCGCCGGTGGTGTCGAGGATGAGGAGGTGCACCTCGACGTCGAAGTTGGCGACGGCGTAGGCCGCCTCCTCGGCGAGTTCCGCGATGGTGTCGGGGCAGGACCGCATGGTGGGCAGGGCGAGGCAGACTCTTTGCATGGTGGTGGATCTCCGTCGTGTCGTCAGAAATGCTGTGGCGATGGCGACTTGAAGGTGCCGAGGCGCACCACCGTGGACTAGACCACTTGTGAAGTCAACGATTGACAGGGTGGCTGTGGCGGGGTGGAATGCGCCCCCGCCCGACGGCTTCCGAGGCCTCCCGGGCCCTGCCCGGACCCCCTTCCGGGCAGGGCTGAGCACGGATCCGGCGGCGCGCGG
>NZ_JAFLNG010000658.1 GCF_017427025.1 Streptomyces sp. FH025 | reverse complement strand
CAGGTGGGCCAGTGCCCGGGCGAGCCGCCGCTCGTCGGCGATCACCTCGACCGCGGCGGCGTGCACCGAGAAGCGCACCCGGCCCGCGCCGACCAGCGCGCCGGCCTCCTCGACGGCCCGGCGGACCACCTTGTCCAGGCCGACCGGCACCCGCTGTGCGGCCTTCCGCCCGTCCTCGGCGTCCTTGCCGTCCTTGGAGTCCTTGCCGTCCTTGGCGGCCCTACCGGCCCCGGCGTCCTTGCCGTCCTTGGGGCCGCGGCCCTCCGCGGGGCCGCCCTCCCCGGTCTCGGAGCGCTGGTGTTCGAGGACGTCGTCGATCAGCTTGCCGAACCGGCGGCACTCGTCGGCGAGCCGACGCAGCGTCCAGTTGGCCTCCGGCCAGAGCTGCCCGGCCGGGTCGGCGGCGAGCGCGTCCAGCCGCTGGTTCAGCGCGCTCAGCGCACCGCCCAGCTCGTCCTCCAGAACGGCGGTGAGCTGCGCGTTGCGGGCGATCAGGGCGAGCTCGCGGCTGCGGTCGGTGAAGGTCATCACCGCTCCGACCAGCTGGTCGCCGTCCCGGACCGGGGCGGTGGTGAGGTCGACGGTGACCGGGCGGCCGTCCTTGCGCCACAGCACGGTGCCGCGCACCCGGTGCTTGCGCCCGGAGGTCAGGGTGTCCAGCAGCGCGGATTCCTCCAGCGCCAGCGGGGTGCCGTCGGCCCGGGAGTGCTGGATCAGCGGGTGCAGTTCGCGCCCGCCCAGCTCGCTCGCCCGGTACTCCAGGATGTGCGCGGCCGCCGGGTTGACCAGCACGCAGCGCCCTTCGAGGTCCACCCCGAGCACGCCCTCGGCGGCGGCCCGCAGGATCATCTCGGTCTGCTTGTGCTGGCGGCGCAGCTCGGCCTCGACGCCGAGCCGGCCGGAGAGGTCGCGGACCAGCAGCAGGAGCAGGTCGGAGGAGGACGGGGAGCGCGAGCCCTCCCCGTAGGGGTCGTACGGCGCGAGCGGGGAGCGCGCGTAGGAGTCCCCGCCGTCGTCGACGAAGTCGTTGCCGGAGACCTCGACCGGGAAGGTGGTGCCGTCGGTGCGGTGGGCGGTCATCCGGACCGGGCGGTCGGGGGCGTCGCCGTCCCGGGTGGCCGGGCGCATCGAGCCGGGGATCCGGCTGGGATCGAACTCGGGCAGCAGGCCCAGCACGCCCATCCCGACCAGTGAGGTGCCCGGTGCCTGCAGCGCCTGGACCGCCGCGCTGTTGGCGTCGACGACGGTGCCGTTGCTGTTCACCAGCAACAACGCGTCGGGCAGGGCGTCGAGTATGGCGCCGAGGCGAGCAGCGCCTCGGATCGGCCTGCTGCTCACTTCGACAGGTCTCCTCGGCTCAGGGCAGCTCCTCCGGAGTCGGCAGTATCTCATTCTTCTTTGCGGCGGGGACGACCCGCCTAGTAACGTGGGCGGTGGTTGGTGCCGAGCCCCACGGTTGTGGCATCATCACTGACACACGGAACGGGTCCGCTTCACGCGGGCGTGGTCCATGTGGGGAGGCTTCGCCTAGTCCGGTCTATGGCGCCGCACTGCTAATGCGGTTTCGGGGTTATTCCTGATCGAGGGTTCAAATCCCTCAGCCTCCGCCAGCCGGGAGCCCCGTCGACGATCTTGTCGGCGGGGCTCTTCGCATGTCCGGGGCCGTCCTCAGGCCGCTCCCGGTGGGGCCCGCCGGGGCCTCCGGGCTTATCGATTTCGCCCCACGTCGCAGGTCATGTAATGTTGTCCACGCAACGCCCCGGGGGCAACGGTCACCAGGGCGAGCGCTCATAGCTCAACGGATAGAGCACTTGACTACGGATCAAGAGGTTGCAGGTTCGAATCCTGCTGAGCGCACCACAACCTCCGCAAGATCGGGTTCGCCCGTTCCTTGCGCTCATAGCTCAACGGATAGAGCACTTGACTACGGATCAAGAGGTTGCAGGTTCGAATCCTGCTGAGCGCACCAGCGAGAAGCCCCCGGCCACCGGCCGGGGGCTTCTCCCGTTGTGGCGTCGATCACGTGTCCCGATCACGCGTCCCGATCGCCCGCCCCGGATCACCCCAGGTCGGTCCGGTTGATCCACGGCACGTCCCGGTGGTCCAGGAACCAGTCCGAGCTGGTCAGCGGCCGGTCCCGGTTGAAGGTCAGCGGAGCCGGATCGTGTCTGATCAGCCCGGGTGCGGAGGGCAGGGCGCGGAGCAGTTCGGCGAGCTCGGCGACCAGCTCCGGCGGGCCGCTGAGGTGGACGTCCCAGCCGGTGAAGTCGCCGTGCCGCCGCAACGTCTCCCGGAGCAGCGCGGTGACCCCGTCCGGTCCGGCGGCCGGACCGGGGACGGCCGTGAGCACCCGCAGCCGGGGGTTGCGGACGAGCAGCCGGCGGACCGTGTCCAGGTCGTACTGCCCGGCCGCCGAGCGGGCCGCCAGCAGCACGGTGGCCTCGCGCTCCGGCTGCTCGGCGGTGAGCTGCTCCAGCAGCGCCTTGGTCTGCCCCCAGCCGCTGCCCGCGGCGACCAGCAGCAGCGGCCGCTCCGGGGCGGGGGCGAGCACCGCGTCGCCGAGCGGCGGCCCGAGCCGCAGCAGCTCGCCGGGCATCACGTCCTGCACCAGCAGGGTGCTCAGCAGCCCGCCGGGCACCCGCCGTACGTGCACCTCCAGGCTGCCGTCGGAGCGCGGCGCGTTGGCGATCGAGTACGGCCGCCAGACCCGGGGCGCCCGGGGGCTGCTGATCGTGACGTACTGGCCGGCGGTGAAGGGGTACGGGCGCATCGGGGCGAGGGTGAGCACGACCAGGTCCGGCGCGGCCCGGCGGCGGGAGGCGACCTCGGCCTCCCACCAGGCCGGGTCGTCCTCCGGGAGGTCGCCGGCGGCCCCGGTCATCACCTGGGCGATCACGGTGTAGGCCTCGGTCCAGGCCTTCTCCGTCTCCGGCGTCCAGTAGTGCCCGGAGCACTGCCGCAGCGCGGCGATCAGGCTGGCCCCGACGGCCGGGTAGTGCTCGGGCGCCACCTGGAACTTTCGGTGGTCGCGGCCGAGTGCCCGCAGGTACGCGGTGAGCCCCTCGGGGTCGTCCAGCCGCAGCACGATCCGGGTGAGCGCGGCGAACATCCGGTCCCGCTGTTCGTGCAGGGAGGCGGGGAAGAGCGACCGCAGCCCGGGGTTGTGGTTGAACAGGTGGGCGTAGAAGAAGGTGGTCAGGTGGTCGGCGCGGCGTTCGACGATGGCGAAGCTGGCGCGGATGACCGCGGGGTCGAAGGGCACCGCACCGCCTCCTGCTAGGCCGGCCGGGCTTCGGTGAGTGCCGCGCCCATGGCGGGCTCGTGGGGCTCTACGGCCGCGAAACCGCGTTTGACGAGTACGGGGTCCATAGTCACGGGGCCCGACTCTACTGAGCGGGCGGGTTATTCGAACAGAGTTCTCCGACGAGTGGTCAGGTATCGGACGCGGGTGCCCGCCGGATTTGGCCGGGACCTTCCTCTCCCGGGCGCTCCGATGGGCCGTTCGGGTGGGATCTATTGCCTCCTAGTGGATGAAATGCAGCTGTTTCGGGTACATCCCGTCCTGCCGCACGGATGACCGCCAAACGGGTGGGACGCGGCCAAAGGCCCAGGTGTCGGAGTATGACCGGCCCGGGATCGTGATTCCGTTTTGTCGGATCTTGTTCCCAGACTGCCCGCCGCCCCGGCAGCCGACCGCGAAGGAGAGCCGGATGAGCCGACAGTTTTCCCGCACGGCTACCGCCCTGGCCGCCCCCGTCCCGTCGCCCCTGAGCGGCGCCCAGGTCCTGAGCGTCGCGCCGACCCCCGGCGCCCGCCGGTTCCGGGCAGTCGCCGCCGCCGAGCCCCGCACGGCGGTTGGCACTCCACGGCGCTGACCTGCGCCGAACCGTCCCGACCATCCGCTCATGTGCCTGCGCGTCAGGTCAGCCTTGGACGATTCGTCAGGAAATGTCGACACACCTCAGCCAAATGTCGCATTTGATGACGTATGAACTTAGCCTGACTCTGGCACTGCCCGTCAGATCCGGGCCGCCCGTTGCGCGACACACCGACCCAGAGGATCCGTGCATGGACGTCACCCGCGATTCGTCGCAGCGACCCGACCACCTGCCCACGTCGTTCCCTCCGGCGCTGCCGGAACGTTCCGGCGCCAGCTCGCTGGCCAAGACCGCGACCGTCGGTGCGCCCGCCGGTCCGGCCGTCAACGTGGCCAAGGCCGCCAAGCCGGTCGGCCCGGCCGACGGCGGCCCGGTGACCGCCCCGCTGGCCGTCGTCCCCGCTCCGTCCCAGGCCAGCCCGACCGACCTGCGGGAGCCGATG
>NZ_JAFLNG010000657.1 GCF_017427025.1 Streptomyces sp. FH025 | reverse complement strand
CGGTCCTCCTTCCGCGCCGCACCGGGCTGGGGGCTGCTGCTCCGGGAGTTGGGGACCACCCGCCGGGCCCTGGTGCGTCTGCTCGCGTGGTCCGGAGTGGAGGCGTTGCCGCCGCTGGTGTCGGGGCTCTTCGTCTCGGCCGCGGTGGACCAGGGCTTCCTGGCCGGGCGGCCGGGAGTCGGCCTGGCCTGGCTGGGCGGCTTCGGGGCGGCCATGGCGGTGCGGGCGTACGCGGCGCGGGCCGGGTTCCCGCACCTCGCGGGGGTGGTGGAGCCGCTGCGGGACTCCTTGGTGGAGCGGGTGGTGCGCAGCGCGCTCGCGCGCCCGTCGGCGGATCCGGCCGAGGTCGCCCGACTCACCGAACAGGTCGAGTCCGCACGGCAGTTGACCGCGACGTTGCTGCGCACCCTGCGCGGGGTGGGGGTCACGCTGGTCGCCGCGCTGGTCGGCCTGACGCTGCTGGCGCCCGTCGTCCTGCCGCTGGTCCTGCTGCCGCTGCTGGCGGCCGGGGCGCTCTTCGTCCGGCTGCTGCGCCCGATGACCGCTCGCCGCGGGGCGGTGGTGCTGGCCGAGGAACGGCTCGCCGCCGAGGCCGGGCGGGCGTTGCAGGGGCTGCGCGACGTACAGGCCTCGGGCACCGGGGAGGAGGTCGCCCGGGCGCTGGCGGAGGCCGCGCGGGAGAGCGCCGCCGCCTCCCGGGCGCTGGGCCGGGCCTCGGCGCTGCGTGCGCTGGTGGTGGCGCTCGGCGGGCGGCTGCCGGTGCTGGCCGTCCTGGCGGCGGCGCCGTGGCTGCTCGCGCACGACGCCCTGACCGCCGGTGAGCTGCTCGGCGTCACCACCTACCTCCTGCAGCAACTCGACCCTGCGGTACGGACTTTGGCCGGTACGGTCGGCGGCTGGCTGCTCAGCCTCGCCGTGGTGCTGGACCGCCTGGCGGCGGTCACCGCGCCCGACGCCCGTCGGCCGCCGGTCGCCCAGCCGCCCGACGCGCCCGCCGGGGAGGTGCGGCTGGTCGGCGTCCGGTACGCGCACGGCCCCGGCGCCGCTCCGGTGCTCGACGGGTTGGACGCGGCGTTCCGCGCCGGGGAGCACGTGGCGGTCGTCGGCGTCAGCGGGGCTGGGAAGTCGACCCTGGCCGGGCTGCTGGCGGGGATCGTGGCGCCGACCGCCGGGGAGGTGACGGTGGGGCACGTCGCCCTGCTCCCTCAGGAGGCGTACGTGTTCCCCGGGTCGCTGCGGGAGAACCTGGCCTGGCTCGCCCCCGAGACCACCGACCTCCGACTCGCCGAAGCCGTCGAGCGCCTGGGCGCCGACGACCTGGTGGCGCGCCTGGGCGGGCTGGGCGGCGCGTTGCGCGATCCGGGTGAACTGTCGGCCGGAGAGCGCCAGTTGATCGCGCTGGTCCGGACGTACGTGTCGCCCGCACCGGTGGTGGTGCTGGACGAGGCGACCTGCCACCTGGACGCCGCCGCCGAGGAGCGGGTCGAGCGGGCCTTCGCCGCCCGGCCGGGGACACTGGTGGTGATCGCGCACCGGATCAGTTCGGCGCTGCGCGCGGACCGGGTACTGCTGCTGGACGGCGGCCGGGGCGTGCTGGCCCGGCACGGCGACCTCCAGGTGCTGTCCCCGCTCTACCGCGAGCTCGTCGGCCACTGGCTCGGCTCGACGGCGAACGGTCCGGAACCGATCGGATCGACGTCGAACGACACGAACAACACGACGTCGAACGGCCCGACACCCCACCGCCCAACACCCCCGGGCACGACAGGACTCGCGTCATGATCTCGATAGGATCTCGTCCGTCCCGGCCGTTATGGTGGCCGGGGCACGGGCCGCGATCACCGGCTGTGGGCGCGTACCGAGCGCCCGATCGGGGACCCGACCGTGCGCCCCCGGCGCCGGGCGGGCGCCGATGATGACCTGCACCCTCCGCACGGAAAAGACGATTCTCATGTCCGACACCCTCACCGACACCACCGGACCCATGACCAACGGGACCGACGCCGACGAGAAGACGGCCGAGGAGACCGCGGCGCACGGCCGCCACCGCGGCGCGTCCTCCGCCGACGACACCCCCGGGGCAGACCCGCACGGCCGCCACCGCGCGGCCGGCGCCCGGGGCTGACCCCGGCAACAACCGACACACCGCGAGGGCCCGCCGGGAGCACGCCCGGCGGGCCCTCGCACGTCGAGTCGACGCGACCTCACCGGTCCAGCGAGACCACCGTCCGCAGCGCCTCGCCGCTGCGCATCTGCGCGATCGCCTCGTTCACGTCCGCCAGCCCGACCCGGTGCGTGACCATCCCGTCGAGGTCGATCCGCCCGGCCCGCCACAGGTCGACGACCAGCCCGATCGTGCGCGCCACCGGCGCCCCGCCGTAGAGCGAGGGCAGCAGCCGCTTCTCGTTGAAGAACAGCTCGCCCATGGTGAACTGCGCGAGGTCGTCCTGGGCGCCCGCGCCGATGACCACCACCGCGCCGCCCCGCCGGGCCGCGTCGTACCCGGCCCGGACGGTGGCGGCGCGGCCGACCGCCTCGAAGACGTAGTCGAAGCCGCCGCCCGGCAGGCCCTTGGCGACCGCCTTCAGCTCCTCGGGGGCGATCGCCTCGGTGGCACCGAAGGTCAGGGCGCGCTCACGGCGCGAGGCCACCGGGTCGACGACGGTGATCCGGGCGGCGCCGCAGACCCGGGCGCCCTGCACGGTGGCGATCCCGACCCCGCCCGCGCCGATCACCGCGACCGAGGAGCCGGGCTCGACCCGGGCGGTGTTGACGGCGGCGCCGACGCCCGTGGTCACCCCGCACCCGATCAGCGCGGCGGCCTCGTACGGCAGGTCGGCCGGCACCTTGATCACGGCGTCCGCCGCGACCACGACCTCCTCGGCGAACGCCCCGGTGCCGTAGAAGCCGGAGGCCTGCGCACCATCCTCGGAGAACCGGAAGCCCGGGGCCCCGAGGCGCCGCAGGCTGGCGACGCACAGGTGGCCGCGGCCGCTCTCGCAGTGGGCGCAGCGCCCGCAGGGCGCCATCCAGCAGAGCACCACGCGGTCGCCGGGCTCGACCCCGGTGACGCCCTCGCCGACCTCCACGACGTCTCCGGCGCCCTCGTGCCCGGGGACGAACGGCGCGGGCTGCGGCAGCACGCCGTTCATCGCGGAGAGGTCCGAGTGGCACAGGCTCGCGGCGCGCATCCGGACCCGTACGGTGCCCGGGCCGAATCCGACCGCCGTCACGTCCTCGCGGACGTCGAGGGTGTCCTGGCCGGTCTTGTGCAGGACGGCTGCGCGCATGGGGCTGCTCCCGGTGTGCCTCGTGTGCTTCGTACGCCTCTCACCCTCAAGTGCCTGGGCAGCTTGAGCGCCGAGGATGGACGGTCGGCCCGATTCTGGCACGGCCGCCATCCGCCGACTAGAACGCGTTCCAGCCTGCCCGCCCGGCGGTTCCGCGGGCACCGCGCCGCCGCCGTCCCCGCTACCGTCGAGTAGGGTCCGAGCACGTCCGTCCGCCGTACCGACCCGAGGAGCACCGCATGTCCGACCTGCTGGAGAGCGCCCGACCGGCGCCCGAGGTGCTGGCGGCGTTCGAGGCGGCCACCGGGTTCATGCCGGTGGACGAGGGCCTCGCGCTGTACGCGGCGGCGGTGGAGGCGGCCCGGCGCACCGGGCTGCCGCTGCTGGAGATCGGCACCTACTGCGGCCGCTCGGCGATCCTGCTGGCCGCGGCGGCCCGCGAGGCCGGGACGGTCGCGCTGACCGTGGACCACCACCGGGGCTCGGAGGAGCAGCAGCCCGGCTGGGAGTACCACGACCCGACGCTGGTGGACCGGGAGGTCGGGCTGATGGACACCCTGCCCCGCTTCCGCCGCACCCTGCACGCCGCCGGGCTGGAGGAGCACGTGGTCGCGCTGGTCGGCCGCTCCCCGCGGATCGCCGCGCTGTGGGGGCGGCCGTTGGGCCTGGTGTTCGTCGACGGCGGTCACACCGACGAGCACGCCACCGGCGACTACGAGGGCTGGGTGCCGCACCTGGCGCCGGAGGGCCTGCTGGTGGTGCACGACGTGTTCCCGGACCCGGCGGACGGCGGCCAGGCCCCGTACCGGGTGTACCTGCGGGCGCTGGCCGAGGGCTTCGAGGAGGTCTCGGTGACCGGTTCGCTGCGCGTCCTGCGCCGGGCGGCGGTCCCGGGCGCTCCCCGGGCCTGACCGGAACTCCCCCACAGCCCCGGGCGGATGCTCTAACGTCGTGCCGGGGCTGTCGGGCGGGGGTTCGAACGGTACGGTGGCCGCGCAGCAGCACCAGGCAGACGGAGCATCGGCGGACGGTGGGGG
>NZ_JAFLNG010000656.1 GCF_017427025.1 Streptomyces sp. FH025 | reverse complement strand
GTACCGCCGTTGTCAGTGCCCGCCCCTACGGTCAGGCGCATGACCTGGCCTTTCGATGTCGCCCCGCCCGTTGCGCTGCCGCCCGGCCGCCCCGTCGTGGGGGAGGAGGGGGAGGGCGAGCGCCCGCTGCTGTGGATCAGTGACGGCCCCGCCCCCGCCGGGCTGTGGGAGCAGCTGCACCGCGCCCACCCGCAGAGCGGTCTGTGGCCGCTGCTGCTCAGCCCGCTGCACGACGGGGACGACTTCCGTCCCTGGCTGTCCGGCGAGCTCTACCCGGACGACGCCTCCGACCCCGCCGACCACGACCCGGCCGCCCTGCTGCGCGCGTGGTGGGAGCCGGAAGGCCCGGAGGACGAGGACGAGTCGGCGAAGACGCTGGCCCCCTACGGCGCCGCCTGGCCCGGCCTCGCCCCGGCCGCCGCCGTGCCCGAGGGAGCCGCCGACGCGCAGGCGCGGGAGCTGGCCGGCGCCGTGCAGTCGTTCCTGAACGTGCGCCTGGGCCTGGTGCCGGCCGCCGGCGGCGCCCAGGCGCTGGTGGCGTGCGGCTGGAGCGGCCCGCTCAACCACGAGAGCGACACCGCCAAGATCGCCGCCGTCCTCACCTCCTGGGAGCGCCGCTTCGGCGCCCAGGTCGTCGAAGTCGGCTTCGCCACCCTCCAGTTGAGCGTCCCCACCCCGCCCGCCACCCTCGCCGAGGCCCTCCCACTGGCCGCCGAGCACGTCGCCTTCTGCCCCGACCAGGTCTACCAGGGCGCCGGAACCCTCACCGCCTACGCCGAGCGCCTGGTCGGCTCCCACCACTGGTACTTCTGGTGGGACTGACCCCCTGGCACCCGCGACGAGCGCGCCCCCCAACGGCCCACCGGCGAAACGGCGCGCCTCACACGGCCGAGCGGCCGCCGTCCACGGACAGCACCGCGCCGTGGACGAAGCTCGCCGCGTCACTGGCCAGGTAGGCGATCGCCTCGGCGACCTCCTGCGGCTCGCCCGAGCGGCCGGCCGGGGCCTGGGCGGCCAGGGCGTCGAGGTCCTCACCCATGCCGGCCGTGCCCTCCGTGCGCACCGGCCCGGGGCGCACGGCGTTGACCCGCACCCCGCGCGGGCCGTACTCCGCGGCCCACGCCTTGGTCAGCAGCTCCACGGCCGCCTTGCTCGACCCGTACAGGGCCATGCCCGCGAACCCGTACGCGGCGGCGACGGTGGTCACGTTGACGATCGCGCCGCCGCCGCGCCGCGCCATCGCCGGTGCGAGCTGCGCCACCAGGTGGAACGGCGCCTTCACGTTCAGCGCGTAGACGGTGTCGATCTCGCTGTCCGCCGTCTTCTCGGTGGGCCCGAACGGGTAGGCGCCCGCGTTGTTCACCAGGATGTCGACCCGGCCGAACAACTCCTCGGCCTGGAGCGCCAGTTGCCGCACCGCCCGCGCCTCGCGCAGGTCGGCGGCGACGAAGTCGGCCCTGCCGCCGCCGGCGCGGACGGTCTCGGCCACGGCCTCACCGCGGGCGCCGTCGCGGCCGGCGACCAGCACGTGCGCTCCGCGCCGGGCCATCAGCACCGCCGTGGCGGCGCCGATGCCGCTGGTCGCCCCGGTCACCAGCGCCACACGGCCGGTCAGATCAAACGCGTTCATGAATTCGTCCTCCGTGTCGGGTCGTGAGGGACACACCCGGGTGACGGACGGCGCGCCCCGGCCGCCATCTCTTTCTAGGCGCGGGCGGGCCGGGGCGCTCGCCCGGCTACTCCGGCGGAACGCCGACACGAGGAAAGGAGGATCACCCGACAGCAGGTGCCCGGCAGCGGCACCAGGAACGGCGCAAACGTGGCGGACCGGGCCGAAAGGCCCGTGACGGCGAGGGCCGATGAGCGAGGAGCCGGCCCGTGACCGACCACGTGGACGACGTACGCGCGATCATCGGGCCGCCCAGCGGGCCCGGCGTTGCGGCGCAGCGCTGGCGCGAGCTCGAAGCCGAACTGGAGACGGAGCTGCCGGCAGACTTCAAGGCCCTGGCCGAGCGCTACGCGCCGATCGAGATCGGCCGGTCGATCTGGCTGCTGGGCCCCACCGCACAGGGCCACGATCGTCCTCACGGACCACGACGTGACGTCGGCGAAGGGCCCGGTGGAGCGCTTCGGCCCGGTGCGGGGTACGTGAGATCCCGTTCACGACAAGGGGTCCGACAAGGGGCGGCGTTCGTTCACCGGTTCGGGTTCACGCGGCCGCGTCGAGGAGGGCTTGGAGCAGGCGCTGGGGGTCTTCGGCGAGTCGGTTGCAGACGTAGAGCCACCATTGCGTGCCGAAGACGACGTACTCGCGGGTGGGGTGTCCACGCTCGGCCATGGCGTCGAGGCGGTCGGGCCCGAGGCCGAGGAGGGTTTCGAACTCCCAGGGGGCGCGGTCCCGGTTCCCCCCGCCGACGTAGCGGTCGATACGGTCGATCAGATCCCAGTCGTGGGTGGCGAAGGAGCACAGGTGGCCCGAGTCGGCCAGTTGCTCCGCGTACTTCAGGTAGGCGGCGGTCAGGGCCGGGGCCTCCCGCCGGTGGGCGATGCTCTCGGGTTCGAGGAAGGCGCCCTTGACCAGGCGGATGCGACCGGGGCGGGTGAGCAGTTCCGGTAGGTCGTCCGCGGTGCGGTGCAGGCGCGCCTGGACGGTGATGCCCACGTGGTCGAAACGCTCGCACAGCGTGCGGTGCAGGGCCAGCGTCGCGTCGGTACGGTCGGATCCTTCGGCCGAGATCATCATCTCCCGCCCGGTGGCGGCGGTGGCCCGGGCGATGCGGGAGGCGTTGGCCAGGGCGAGCTCCGCGTCGACGGCGAGGCCGATGTGGGACAGGTCGAGGGAGATCGAGCACCCGGGCGGCAGGAGCCGGGCGGCGGCGAGGAAGGTGTCGGTCTCCTCGACGGCGCGCTGCGGGTCGCGGCAGCTCTCGCCCATGTACTCGACGTTCACGCGGTGGCCGGCGGCCAGGATCCGCTGCGCGCGCTCCAGAGCGTCGGGGAGGGTTTCGCCGGCCACGTACCGCCGGGCGACCTTGCGGGCCAGGGGGCCCAGAACGGGGTCGCCGGGGATGCGCCACTTCAGTTCCTCGTCGAGCGCCAGTGCGCGCAGGACCTGGGCCGTCCGTGACGAGAGGGCGGGGTCGGCGGTGTGCGTGTGCGTGGTCATTCGGGTGCCTAGCTGTTCGCGTGCCGGGGGTGACGCCTGCGAGCCTTCCAAGAGGGGGCACCCGCCGGGAGTGGCGGAAACGACGGATATGCTGAAATTCCTGCCACCGTCGTGAGAGGAGACCGGGAGCCCGTGCTCCGCGATGTCGCCGTCCTGGCCCTCCAGGGCGCCCACGCCTTCGAGTTGGGTGTGTTCTGCGAGGTCTTCGGCATCGACCGCGGCGACGACGCGCTGCCCGTCTACGACTTCGCTCTCGTCTCAGGAACCGGCGACAGCGTGCCGATGCGGCACGGCTTCGAGGTGCGGACCCGGCACGGCCTGGAGCGGCTGGCCTCGGCGGACCTCATCTGCGTCCCGGCCTACGATCCGCAGGTACGGCAGCCGGACCACCTGGCCGGGGAACTGCGGGCCGCCGTCGAGCGCGGCGCCCGCGTCCTGAGCATCTGCACCGGGGCCTTCCTGCTCGGCGAGGCCGGGCTGCTGGACGGGCGGCGCTGCACCACCCACTGGCGCTACACCGACGAACTCGCCCGCCGCCACCCGCGCGCCCGGGTCGAGTCGGACGTGCTCTACGTCGACGAGGACCCGGTCATCACCGGCGCGGGCACCGCCGCCGGCGTCGACACCTGCCTCCATCTGATCCGCAAGGAACACGGCAGCGCCGTGGCCAACGCCATCGCCCGCCGCATGGTCGCGCCCCCGCACCGCGACGGCGGCCAGCGCCAGTACCGCGAACGCCCCCTTCCCCGGCACGGGACCGGCTCCCTCGCCCCCGTCCTGGCCTGGATCGAAGCCAACCTCGACCAGGACCTGACCGTCGAGGCGATGGCCCGCCACGCCCATCTCTCCCCGCGGACCTTCGCCCGCCGCTTCCTGCAGGAGACCGGGACCACCCCGCTGCAATGGCTCACCGGGCAACGCGTCCTGCTCGCTCAGCATCACCTGGAGACCACGGACGAGCCGATCGCCGCCGTCGCCCACCGCACGGGCTTCGGCAGCATCGACACCCTCCGCCACCACTTCGCCCGGCGCCTCGGCACGACGCCGCAGGCCTACCGGCGCACCTTCGCGGCCCCGCCCACCAGCGGATGACCGGTGTCGTTCCACGGCTTCCGGAGGGCCGCGGCCCGGGCCGCCTCAGCCGGCGGGCTGCGCAGGGGGGATGG
>NZ_JAFLNG010000655.1 GCF_017427025.1 Streptomyces sp. FH025 | reverse complement strand
CGTGGCGGCCGCGCTGCTGCTCGGTGCCGGGTCAGCGGTGCTGGGCTGGCTGTCGGGCGGGGCGCTGGCGGGCGAGCGGATGGCCCGGCTGGGGCCGGTGCCGTGGTGGACGGGCCTGGCGGCGGCGGGCTGGCTGGCCGTGGTGGCGGTGCCGGGAGCCCTGCTGGTGCGCCACCGCGCGCTGGCGGCGCCGGGACTGGCGGCCGGTCAGCGCCCGGCGCGTGCCCGGGGCGTGTGCGCCCGGCTCGCGCAGCCGCCCCGCCGGGGCGCGCTACGACTGCGCGCCGGTACGTACGCCCTGGTGCTGCGGCTGTCCGGCCGGCGCCCCGCCGACGGGCCGGGCGACGACGGGCCGGGCGACGACGGGCCGGACGACGGGCCCGGAACCGACTGAACCGGCGCCGGCCGAACCTGGGTCGACCGAACCTGGGTCGACCGAACCGGCGCCGGCCGCCGCTCGACTACTCCGCGTTCCCGGTGAAGTCCACGTACCACTGCGGCGCGTACCGGTCGCAGTTCTCGACCCCGACGTTGGTCAGCGAGTCCCGGACGCAGGTCATGTAGTCCTTGTAGTACACCCCGAGCCCGATCACCGAGGTGGCGACCACCACCGTCATCGCGCCGGTGAGGATCCCGGCCAGCGCCGCCGGGGTGAGCGGGTTCGGCTCCGCGACCCCGGGGGCGACCCCGGCCGGGGCGCCGGCCGTACCGCCGGCCGTACCGCCGGCCACGGCCGCCGCAGGCTTCCGGGTGCGCAGCGCGCCGATGCCCCAGGCGATGGCGAGCAGGCCCACCAGCAGCGCGATCCAGCGGAAGCCCGCGAACAGGCAGACCAGCGCGAAGGGCCCGGCCAGCGCGGCGTTGCGGGCCTTGCGGTGGGCCGGGTTGGTCGGGTCGAGCCGGGGCGGCTGCGGTGCCGGCGGTCGGCCGCCGGGTCGGCCGCCGTCCTGGCCCTGGCCCCACGGCGGCGGGAGCTGCGGCCGGTCGCCGTCACCCTCCGGGCCCTGGCCGGGCCAGGGGCTGCGCGGCTGCCACGGCTGGTCCGGGGCATCCGCCGGCGGCGGCGCGAAGGGGTTGCGCTCGCCGGTGTCGTCGCCGCTGCTCATGGGTTCAGCCATTCCTTCTCGGTCGGGGCTCGTTCGGAGGGTCTCGCGTCGGAGCGGTCTCCCGCGCCCCAATGATCCCGCAGGTGTTCGACGGCCCGCCGGGGGCCCGCCCGCCCGGTCCGCTCCGCAGGCCCGTCCGGCGACGTGCGGGCCGTGGACGACCCCGGTGCGGCGGGGCCGAGGAGATCCCCGTCTCAACTACGCGCGTAGCGCCGCCGGGAGGGTGCGGAGGCCCTCCGACCAGCCGTTATCGTGGTGACGGTCAGCAGCTCACATAGGTTCCCCGGGGCCCGCGTCGCGGCGGGTTCTCCTGGTGTTCCCCTTCGCTCGACCTGCCGTTCGTAGTGGCCCCACCGCCGGTGGACGTACCAGCGGACGGCGCCCGACCTACGGAGAATCGCGCAGTGGCCGCCGCCCCCGCTCAGCTCTTCCCGCCCCGTACGCCCGGACCGGCCCGCCTGGTGGTGCTGGTCTCCGGCTCCGGCACCAACCTCCAGGCGCTGATCGACGCCGTCGCCGACCCGGCCTACGGCGCCGAGATCGTCGCGGTGGGCGCGGACCGGGACGGGATCGTCGGCCTGGAGCGCGCCGAGAAGGCGGGCCTGCCGACCTTCGTCCACCGGGTGAAGGACTTCCCGGACCGCGCGGAATGGGACGGCGCGCTGACCGCCTCCGTCGCCGCCCACCAGCCGGACCTGGTGGTCACGGCCGGCTTCATGAAGATCCTCGGCCCCGAGTTCATCGCGGCCTTCGGCGGACGGATCGTCAACACCCACCCCGCACTGCTGCCGTCCTTCCCCGGCGCCCACGGCGTCACCGACGCGCTCGCGTACGGGGTGAAGGTCACCGGCTGCACCGTCCACCTGGTCGACGCCGGCGTGGACACCGGGCCGATCATCGCGCAGGGCGTCGTCGAGGTCGTCGACGCCGACCACGCCGATGGCGGCGAAGCGCTGCACGAGCGCATCAAGACTGTCGAGCGCAAGCTGCTCGTCGACGTCGTGGGCCGGCTGGCCCGCGAGGGTCACCGCATCGAGGACCGAAAGGTATGGATCCCGGCATGAGTGCCAGCTCCACCACCACCCCCGTTTCGGAGAACATCCGCCCGATCCGTCGCGCGCTGATCAGCGTGTACGACAAGACCGGTCTGGAGGAGCTGGCCCAGGGCCTGCACGCCGCCGGGGTCGCCATCGTCTCCACCGGCTCCACCGCCGGCCGGATCGCCGCCGCCGGTGTCCCGGTGACCGAGGTCTCCGAGCTGACCGGCTTCCCGGAGTGCCTGGACGGCCGCGTGAAGACCCTGCACCCCCGGGTGCACGCCGGCGTGCTCGCCGACCTGCGCCTGGAGTCGCACCGCGCGCAGCTGGCCGAGCTCGGCGTCGAGCCCTTCGACCTGGTCGTGGTGAACCTCTACCCGTTCAAGGCCACCGTGGCCTCCGGTGCCACCCCGGACGAGTGCGTCGAGCAGATCGACATCGGCGGCCCGAGCATGGTCCGCGCCGCCGCCAAGAACCACCCCTCGGTGGCCGTCGTGGTCGACCCGGCCCGGTACGGCGACGTGCTGGAGGCGGTGCGGGAGGGCGGCTTCGACCTGGCCACCCGCAAGCGCCTGGCCGGTGCCGCGTTCGCCCACACCGCCGCCTACGACGTGGCCGTCGCCTCCTGGTTCGAGGCCGGCTACGCGCCCAGCGACGAGCGGTTCCCCGAGTTCCTCGGCGCCACCTGGGAGCGCCAGAACGTGCTGCGCTACGGAGAGAACCCGCACCAGGGCGCCGCGCTGTACAGCGACGGCACCGGCGGCCTGGCCGGTGCGCGGCAGCTGCACGGCAAGGAGATGTCGTACAACAACTACGTCGACACCGACGCCGCCCGCCGCGCCGCCTACGACCACGCCGAGCCGGCCGTCGCGATCATCAAGCACGCCAACCCGTGCGGCATCGCGACCGGCGCCGACGTCGTCGAGGCGCACCGCAAGGCGCACGAGTGCGACCCGGTCTCCGCGTACGGCGGCGTGATCGCGGTCAACCGCCCGGTCACCGTCGAGCTGGCCGAGCAGATCGCCCCGATCTTCACCGAGGTCGTCGTGGCCCCCGGCTACGAGGACGGCGCGGTCGAGGTGCTGGCCCGCAAGAAGAACCTGCGGGTGCTGGTCGCTCCCGAGGCCCCGGCCAACCGCCAGGAGGTGCGCCCGGTCTCCGGCGGCGTGCTGCTCCAGGACGCCGACCGGGTGCACGCCGAGGGCGACGACCCGGCGAACTGGACGCTGGCCACCGGCGAGGCGCTCTCCGAGGCCGAGCTGGCCGAGCTGGCCTTCGCCTGGCGGGCCTGTCGGGCCGTCAAGTCCAACGCGATCCTGCTGGCCAAGGACGGCGCCTCGGTCGGCGTCGGCATGGGCCAGGTCAACCGGGTGGACTCCTGCAAGCTCGCGGTCGAGCGGGCCGGCGAGCGGGCCAAGGGCTCCTACGCGGCCTCGGACGCCTTCTTCCCGTTCCCGGACGGTCCGGAGATCCTGATCGCCGCGGGCGTGCGGGCGATCGTCCAGCCGGGCGGTTCGATCCGTGACGAGCAGGTCATCGAGGCCGCCGAGAAGGCGGGCGTGACGATGTACTTCACCGGCGCGCGCCACTTCTTCCACTGATTCCGCTGAATCCGCTGATGACGTGACGCGACGGCCCGGCCCCTCCGAGGAGGGAGCCGGGCCGTTCGCGCGTGAGGGCCGTGCCGACCGGTCAGTAGCGCGGCCGGTTGAACCAGTTGACGCCGTCCCGGATGGACATGGCGGTGATCCATATGACGCTGATCGCCAGCCACAGCACGCCTGCCAGCATGCCGACCGCGGTGCCCCCGCTGATGGCGCCCGCCAGGATCAGCAGGCCGATCAGCGCGCCGAACGAGCCGTAGACGATGGTGGTGATCCGGACGGCGTTGCCGCCCTTGCCGAACTTCACGCCGAGCGTGATGGAGAGCGCGGCGAACAACCCGGCCACGACGGCGACGACGGCGATGATGCCGGCGGCGGCGTCGCCCAGCGCGGTGAGCGGGTTGTCGTCGGTCGTGGTCGTGCTGAGGCTGTTGGTGGCGTCCTTGGCGAACGCCGCGGCGAGCAGGTAGATGATCGCGAGGATCGTCTGCACGCCGCCCACGACGAACAGCAGCACCCGGGCGGTGGTCACCAGGCCCGGCATGGACTGCGGCGCGGCCGGCGGGTAGCCGTAGCCCGGCGCGGC
>NZ_JAFLNG010000654.1 GCF_017427025.1 Streptomyces sp. FH025 | reverse complement strand
TGCTCCTCGGTGGCCTTGCCGTCGAGGGCGAGGTCCAGGCACTCCAGGAGGGTGGCGGCCGCGCTTTCGGTGGCCGGGCCCCGGGTCTCGAAGAGCTCGGTTCGCGGATAGCCGTCACTGTCCGCCTGCACACTGATGGCCAGGGAGAGGCCGTCCGGGAGATCCGTGAGTGCGTCGTACCCGATGTGTGGGGGCTCGTAGTCGGGGACGTCCGGGAGGTGCTGGACGCTGTAGTCGGCCGGCCATCGCCGCTTGAATCGCTGTATGACCTCCTCGGCCTTGAGGACGGTGATCGCGCTGATGTGCCAGGTGGAGGTCGGGCTGTTGACGGGGTGGTCCGTCGAGGGCTGCGCGGACGGTGTGGGCGCGGTGGACGGATGCGCGATGGTCGGGCGTGCTGTGGTCGGGCGTGCCGTGGTTGGACGTGCGGCGGAGGTGCAGCCGGTGAGCGTGAGCGCCGTCGACAGAGTCGCGGCCAGGCCCAGGGCGGGCAGTACCGACCGGAGTCGCTGTCTGCGGTGCATCATCCGGCGGCCTCTCGGTTGCGGTGCTCCGGTGGGGTCTTCGGGAGCACGGTAGTGCAATGAGAGGGGTCTGGTGCCGAGCGGCCGGGGGCTGTCGGCGGTCCGTCAGGCCATCCAGAAGAACACCGCGGTCATACGGCGGTCCGCCAGTTCGGCACCGTAGTAGCTCGTGGCGCTGTGGATCAGGTTGGCGTGGTAGAGGAGCAGTTGGTTGTAGCGGTTGGGGACGCGGACGTCCTCGGTGAAGTGGTCGGCGGGCACGTGGCGGGTGCCGAGTGCGTCGACCAGGTTGTTGTGCGGGGCGTTGACGAGGTTGCCGCCGAGGCGGCCGCCGGGGAACTGCTGGCGGTAGAAGCTGGTGCCGGCGTCCTTGGGGGCGCCCGGGCTGAGGTAGAGCACGGCGGCGTAGCGGCAGAGCGCGCGGGAGTCGGTGTGCGGGCGCGACTCCGACTCGCCGGCGCCGACGACCTGGACGCAGTTGTGGTTGAGGGTGCCGCTGCCCGGGGTGCTCTGCACCCAGAGACGGGAGGCGCCGGTGGCCTTGCGGACCAGGGACTCGACCCGTGCCAGCTCGTCCGGCTCCAGACCAGGCATGGTGCGCAGGCCGGGCCAGGTCTCGGGTCGGTACGGGTAGCCCTCGGTCCAGTCGCCACGGGCCAGGCACCGCTCGCGCACGGCGTCCGGGTCGGGCAGGACGTCGTTCAGGACCCAGTAGTCCCGGCCTCGGGTGGGCTTGCGGTACGGCAGGACCGGCAGGGTGGTGGGCCTGATGGGCTGTGAGGACATGCGCCGACCATAGGGGCGGCGCGCACCAACCTTCTGCCGTGAGCAGGTCAACCTTTCGTCAAACGGCGCTCCGGTGTGAGTGGTGTGGGTGCGGGTGGATTGGCGTGGGTGGACTGGCGTGGGTGGTCTGGGGCGGCTGCTCCGGGGCGGGAGGCCTCGCTAGCCCTGTCGGATCGCGTAGCCGCCGAGGGCGCCCTCCAATCGGTCGAAGGCCTGGACGGCGGAGGGGCGTACCGCGTCGGCGATCGCGGTGTGCTCCTCTCCGGCCAGGGTGCGGCGGGACACCTCGGTGAACACCGCCCGGTCGACGGCCGCGAGCAGGGCGGCGGCGACCCGGCTCTCGAAGTCGACCGGCGAGCCGTGCGCGGCCTCGGCCAACGACTCGGCGAGTGCGGTCTCGCTCTGCTCGTGCAGCTCGCGCAGCCGGGCGCCCAGGGCCGGGCTCCCGGCGATCGTGCGGGCGAAGGCCTGGCCGGAGAAGCCGAGCCGCGCGTCGTGCCGGTCGAGCGCGGCCAGGCAGTCGCGGCGCAGCGCGGCGAGGGCGGACTCGCCGGGCGCGCGGTCGGCGACGGCGCCGGCCAGTCGGCCGACGAGCTCCTCGTGCAGGTCGAAGAAGAGGTCCTCCTTGCGCGGGAAGTGGTTGGTGACGGTCATCTTGGCGACCCCGGCGGCGGCGGCCACCTCGGCGATGGTCGTCCGGTCGAAGCCCTGCTCGATGAAGAGCCTGGTGGCGGCGTGCGAGATCGCCTCGCGGGTGCGGCGCTTGTTGAGCTCGCGCAGGTTCGGCGTGGTCCCGGTGTCGGTCATGGCTGGAGCCTAGCGCAGTTCGCTGGGTCGAGCACAGTAATTATGCTTGACCCAATCTATGGGTCCGTCCTAAGTTCTCCTCGGGTGGCCGGAGCGGCCGCCGCACGGACGACCCAGGGGAGGGCGCATGACGACTTCGGTCACCACGAAGGGCGGGCGAGGAGCGGCGCGGGCGCAGCGGCCGGAGCCGCTGCCGCCGGGCCTGCTGAAGGCGGGAGCGGTGCTCGCGCTGGGCCCGGTGTTGGCCCTGCTGGACACCACGATCGTCAACGTCGGGATCGACTCCGTCGCCCGAGATCTGCACGGCTCGATGACGGCGGTGCAGTGGGTGGCCACGGGGTACCTGCTGGCGATCTCGCTGACGATGCCGCTCTCGGGCTGGGCGGTCGGCAGGTTCGGCGCCCGGCGGGCCTGGCTCGCCTCGGTGGTCCTGTTCGTGCTCGGATCCGCGCTGTGCGGTCTGGCCTGGTCGACGGGCAGCCTGGTCGCCTTCCGGGTGCTGCAGGGCATCGGCGGCGGCATGATCCAGCCGCTCGGGCAGGCCATCATGGTGCGGGCGGCCGGGCCGTCCCGGATCGGGCGGGTGATGGGCACCCTGCTGCTGCCGATCAGCCTGGCCCCGGTCCTGGGGCCCGTCCTCGGCGGGTTGGTCCTGGAGCACCTGGACTGGCGCTGGATGTTCCTGCTGAACGTACCGGTGGGGCTGCTCACCCTGCTGCTGGCGGCCCGTTGGCTCCCGGCGGAGGGGCCGAACGAACTCCCGCGGCCACGGTTGGACGTGACCGGACTGCCGCTTCTGTCGCCGGGTCTGACCGCGCTGGTGTACGGGCTCTCCACGGTCGGCGACGGTGGCGCGGCCGGCCCGGTGGCCGTCGGAGCGGGGTCGGTGCTGTTGCTGGCCTACGGCGGGCACGCGCTGCGGGCGGGGCGCCGCAGACTCCGGGCGCCCCTGATCGACCTGCGGCTGTTCGCCCGGCGGGGCTTCGCGGTGGCGACGGCGAACAGCTTCCTGCAAGGCGCCGTGCTGTACAGCTCGATGTTCCTGGTGCCGCTCTACTACCAACAGGTCGAGCACACGGGGGCGGTGGAGGCCGGGCTGCTGTTGGCGCCACAGGCGCTCGGGACGGCGGTCACCGCGCTGCTGGCGGGCCGAATAGCCGACCGGGTCGCGCCGCGCCCGCTCATCCTGCTCGGCATCGCGTGCTCGCTGCTCGGCACGCTCGCCTTCACCCGGCTGGGCAGCGGCCAGGGCCCGGCCGACTGGCTGCTCGCCGGATCGCTGCTCCTGCGCGGGGTGGGCATGGGAGCGATCGTGATCCCCAACATGGCGGCGGTGTACGGCAGTGTCGACCAGGCCCAGGTGCCGGCGGCGGCCGGCACGGTCAACGTCCTCAACCGGTTGGGCGGGGCGCTCGGCACGGCGGTGCTGACACTCGCCCTCCGGCAGGCGGAGGCGGGTCACCCGGGCCATCCGGCGGCGGCCTTCGGCGACACCTTCCGCTGGGTGCTGGCCCTGTCCGCGCTCGCGGTCGCACCCGCCCTGTTGTACCCGGGCACTCGCCGGTCCGGCTGACAGCCATCCACAACCGAAGCTCACGAAGGTACTCATGTTCACTGAACACCCCGGCACGACCGAGCATCTCGCCAACACCGGGCACCACGACCGACTGCGACTCCTCACCGTGCACGCCCACCCGGACGACGAGTCCAGCAAGGGCGCCGCCACCCTCGCGCGGTACGCGGCCGAGGGCGTGGACGTCCTGGTCGCCACCTGTACCGGCGGCGAGCGCGGCTCGGTGCTCAACCCGGCACTGGACCGGCCCGAGGTCCGGGCCGACCTCGCCCGGATCCGGCGCGAGGAGATGGCGGTCGCGCGTGAAATCCTCGGAGTGCGACAGCAGTTCCTCGGTTTCGTCGACTCCGGGATGCCGGGTCCGGGTGAACGACTGCCGGACGGCTGCTTCGCCGCCCAGCCGGTGGAGGTCGCGGCGGCGCCGCTGGTCACTCTGATCCGGGAGTTCCGCCCGCATGTGGTGATCACCTACGACGAGACCGGCGGGTACCCGCACCCTGACCATGTGATGACCCACCGGATCACCATCGAGGCCTTCAACGCCGCCGCCGATCCGGAACGCTACCCGGAGGCGGGGCAACCCTGGCAGGTGGCGAAGCTGTACTACCAGCTGGCGCTCTCCAAGGCCTGGTTCCAGACCCTGT
>NZ_JAFLNG010000653.1 GCF_017427025.1 Streptomyces sp. FH025 | reverse complement strand
GGTGCGATGTCCGGGTCCGGGGGCGTCGGAATCGTCATGGTGGCACCTTCGTCGAAAGTGACGGGAACAGCGACGGGAACAGCGACGGGGACGCGGCGACGGGAACGTTCACCGACCGAGTGCGTGCGCCAGCTCGCGCTTGTTCATCTTCGAACGGCCTTTGACATTGCGTTGTCTGGCCTCGTTGTACAGCTGGTCGTACGTCGGGCCCTGGGCCCCCTCGTGCGAGCGCTGCCCGCCGCGCCGGCCGGACGAGATGTCGTGCGTCGAGCTGCGGCTCGCCGTCCTGGACTCCCCGTGACGGGCGCGTTCCTTGTTGACCGTGCGGGCGGCGATCTCCTTGGCGCGCTTCTCGCTCTCGCCCCGGTCGAGGGCGCTCTCCTTGATGTGCTCGTACTGGCGTTCCCGCTTGGGACTGGATCCGCGAGGCATGACTACCTCTTTTCGAGCTGTTGGATTCCGCAAGTGGCTTCTGTGAGCGCGTGTACCCCGTCAAAAAGCCACAAACCATCTCAAAACGTGAATTGCGTGTCGTGTGTCGGGTAGAACAACCCTGGGACGGCCGCAGGCCACCCGCCCGTCGTCCCCTCGCACCCCGGCCGTGCCGCTGGGCTTCACCCCGATGCCCTGGAGAAGACGTGTCCACGCTCTCGCAAACCGCTCACCGCCCCGTCGACCGCGAAGCCGACGCATCAGACCTGCCGCCGAAACCCACCGAGGCCGAGTTGCGGGCGATGGAGAAGTCCGACGCACGCGAACTGAGCGACGCGCTGTTCGAGCGCCTGGCCGGACTCGCGCGGGAGACACACGCCTACAGCTACGTCCGGGGCACGATCATCGAGCTCAACATGCCCCTGGTGCGGTTCGTCGCGGCCCGCTTCCGGCACCGGGCCGAGGAGATGGACGACATCCTCCAGGTCGGCACGATCGGCCTGATCAAGGCCGTCGACGGTTACGACCCGCACCGCGGCGTCGAGTTCATCACCTACGCCATTCCCACCATCGCCGGGGAGATCAAGCGGTCCTTCCGCGACACCTCCTGGCCGGTTCGCGTGCCGCGCAGCACGCAGGAGCTGTACCTGATCGTCGTCAGAGGGTCCGACCGGTTGGAGCAGGAACTCGGCCGCCGCCCACGGCCCGACGAGATCGCCGAAGACCTGCACCTGACCGTCGAGCAGGCCACCGAGGGCCTGGTCGCCGGCAAGGTCTACCGCCCCAGTTCCCTCGACGCGCTGCGTGACCGGGACACCGACGAGACCGGCAGCGCGCTGGTGGACCGGCTCGGCGCCTGCGACCCCGGCATCGAACTCGCCGACTTCCGCACCGCCGTCCGGCCGCTGCTCGCCGAACTGCCCGAACGTGAGCAGACCGTCCTCAAGCTCCGGTTCTGGGACGGCTGCACGCAATCCCAGATCGCCGATCGGATAGGCGTCTCCCAGATGCACGTCTCCCGCCTGCTCACGGCCATCCTGGCCCGCCTGCGCGAGCAACTGGACGACGGGGACGCCCCCGGGTGGACGGACGAACCGGAGCGCGCCGCCTGACTTTCCCCTCCGCCGGGCGTTTCCGGCCCCCCACAGCGGATAGCCGCGCAGCGGGGGGCTTTCGTCACGGAGGAGGAGCATCGTGTCCCCGAAGGTTTCCGATCACATCCTGGAACGGCTGCGCGACTGGGGCCTCACGTACGTCTTCGGCTACCCCGGTGACGGCATCAACGGGCTGCTCGCGGCCTGGGGCCGGGCCGACAACGACCCCGTGTTCGTGCAGGCCCGGCACGAGGAGATGGCCGCGTTCGAGGCCGTCGGCTACGCCAAGTTCTCCGGCCGCACCGGCCTCTGCGTGGCGACCTCCGGCCCGGGTGCGATCCACCTGCTCAACGGGCTGTACGACGCCAAGCTGGACCACGTCCCGGTGGTGGCCGTGGTGGGCCAGACCGACCGCAGCGCCATGGGCGGCTCCTACCAGCAGGAGGTGGACCTGCTCAGTCTGTTCAAGGACGTCGCCGCCGAGTACTGCCAGATGGTGACCGTCCCCGAGCAGCTGCCGAACGTCCTGGACCGGGCGATGCGCACCGCCGCCGCCCGCCGCACCGTCACCGCCGTCATCGTTCCCGCCGACGTCCAGGAACTCGACTACAGTCCGCCGCAGCACGCCTTCAAGATGGTGCCCTCCAGCCTGGGCACCCCGCACTGGACGATCGTCCCGGAGGAGGACGAACTGCGCCGGGCCGCCGACGTGCTCAACTCCGGCCGGAAGGTCGCGATGCTGATCGGCCAGGGCGCCCGGAACGCCCGCGAGCAGGTCCAGGAGACCGCCGAACTGCTCGGCGCCGGCGTCGCCAAGGCGCTGCTGGGCAAGGACGCGCTGCCCGACGTGCTGCCGTACGTCACCGGGTCGATCGGCTTGCTCGGCACCCGCCCCTCGTACGAGCTGATGCGCGACTGCGACACCCTGCTCACCGTCGGCTCGTCCTTCCCGTACACCCAGTTCCTGCCCGAGTTCGGGCAGGCCAGGGGCGTGCAGATCGACCTCGACCCGTTCATGGTCGGGCTGCGCTACCCGTACGAGGTCAACCTCGTCGGCGACGCCGCCCGCACCCTGGACGCGCTGCTGCCGCTGCTGGCCCGCAAGGAGGACCGCGACTGGCAGCGCACCGTCTGCGACAACACCGAGCGCTGGTGGGAGGTGATGGAGCGCAGGGCCGAGGTCGAGGCCGACCCGATCAACCCCGAGTACGCGATCCACGCCCTCGACCACCTGCTGCCCGACGACGCGATGGTCACCGCGGACTCCGGCTCCGCCGCCAACTGGTACGCCCGCCACCTGCGCTTCCACGGCCGGATGCGCGGCACGCTGTCCGGCACCCTGGCCACCATGGGCCCCGGCGTGCCGTACGCGATCGGCGCCAAGTTCGCCCACCCGGACCGGCCCGCGATCGCCCTGGTCGGCGACGGTGCCATGCAGATGAACGGCCTCGCCGAACTCATCACCGTCGCCAAGTACTGGAAGCACTGGGACGACCCGCGCCTGGTGGTGGCGGTGCTCAACAACCGCGACCTCAACCAGGTCACCTGGGAGATGCGGGCGATGCAGGGCGCCCCGAGCTTCCTGCCCTCCCAGGAACTGCCGGACGTCGACTACGCCGCCTTCGCCCGCACCCTGGGCCTGGCCGCCGCGCGGGCGATCACGCCCGCGGACGTACCGGGCGGCTGGGAGCACGCCCTCGCCGCCGACCGTCCGTTCCTCCTGGAGCTGCGCACCGACCCGGCCGTCCCGCCGATCCCGCCGCACGCGAGCTGGGACCAGATCCAGGCCGCCGCCGCGTCCGTACTGCGCGGGGACGACGACCGCACGGCGATGGTCCGCCAGGGCTTCAAGGCCAAGCTCCAGGAGTTCCTGCCCTCCTTCGGAGGCCGCCATGCGCGCCATTGACCTCACGCTGCGCAACATCCGTACCGGGCGCTTCCAGCGCTCGCTGGCCCTCGCCACCGGTGCCGGCTCGGTGATCACCGCCGCCGAGATCTACCTGGAGCACGACCGGGCAGGCTTCGGCAACCGCGTGATGTGGTGGCCGGTGTGGCTGGGCCCGGTCGGTGCCGCGGCCGGGGTGGCCGGGGCGCTCAGCCCGCGGGCCGCCCGCACCCTGCTGCCCGTCGCCTCCGCCGCCATCACCGCCAACGGCCTCCAGGGCACCTGGCTGCACGTGCGCGGCATCGTCGAGAAGCCGGGCGGCTGGGCGATGGCCCGGTACAACGTCGAGATGGGTCCGCCGCTGTTCGCCCCCCTGCTGATGAGCCTCGTCGGGGGGATGGGACTGGTGGCCGCCGTACTGCGCCGGGAGTCCCGCGATGCCTGAGCGACGCTTCCCCGGCTACGACGTGCTCTCCCAGGCCCGGCACTGGGACCGCGAGACGGCCGCCGTCGTGTTCACCCGCACCGGCCCGCAACCGCCGCTGCGCTTCTTCACCCCCGCCGAGGAGGCCACCGCCCGCGCCCTGCTGGACCTGCTGCTGGACCACCCCGACGTCCCGCTGCTGCCGATGATCGACGCCCGGCTCGCCGAGCTGGAGACCGACGGCTGGCGCCACGCGGACATGCCCGAGGACGACCAGGCCTGGCGCCGATCGCTGCGTGCCCTGGACGAGGACGCCGACGGCCCGTTCGCCGTACTCGGCGAAGTCCGGCAACGGGCCCTGGTCGGACGGGTTCAGGAACTGGACGGCGAGCGCTGGCACGGCCTGCCCGCCCGGCACGTGTGGAGCCTGTGGACCAGGTACGCCTGCACCGCCTACTACGCCACCCCCACCGCCTGGAACGAGATCGGCTTCGGGGGCCC